>NZ_JBOZRT010000038.1:0-122418 GCF_050789165.1 Azospirillum sp. | reverse complement strand
TGTACGGCAAGAAGACCGGCTCGACGCCGGACGGGCGCAAGGCGGGCGAGCCGTTCGCGCCGGGGGCCAACCCGATGCACGGGCGCGACCGGAAGGGAGCGATCGCCTCGATGGCCAGTGTGGCGAAGCTGCCGTACGCGCACGCGCAGGACGGCATCTCCTACACCTTCACCATCGTGCCGGGCGCGCTCGGCCCGACGGAGGGCGAGCGGGTGCGCAATCTGGTCGGCATGCTGGACGGCTACTTCGCGCAGGGCGGTCACCACATCAACGTGAACGTGTTCGACCGCGAGACGCTGCTGCACGCCATGGACCACCCGGAGCAGTACCCGCAGCTCACCATCCGGGTGTCGGGTTACGCGGTGAACTTCATCAAGCTCACCCGCGAGCAGCAGCTCGACGTCATCAACCGCACCTTCCACGGCGCGCATTAAGGCGGTATAGGGCGTCATGGTCGACGCCCGCCGCTTCGTTCTCGACACCAACGTCCTGGTCAGCGCCGCCCTCCTTCCCGAGGGCGGTGTTCGCCGTTACGAGCCGACCCGCCTGTGCGTCGAGGCCGCCAGGGGATCCGGCGTGCTGCTGGTGTCGGACTCCACCCTGGCCGAACTGCGCGAGGTCCTGCTGCGCCCCGCCTTCGACCGTTTCAAGCCCCGCCCCGACCGCGAAGCCTTCCTGGCCGCCATCGCCGCCGAGGCCGAGCGCGTCGAGCCGGCGGAGGAGCAGCGCCTGTGCAGCGACCCCGACGACGACAAGTTCCTGGCCGTGGCGCTGGCCGGCGACGCCGACGTGCTGCTGACCGAGGACAAGGCGGTCCTGGCGCTGAAGACCGTGGGCCGCACGCGCATCCTGCGGCCCATCGCGTTCCTCAAGCCGTAAAGCCCCGCCCCCGCTCGCATCCCGGCCGCGGCGCACCATCTCCTGCGTGTCCCCACCCGCGAGGCCTCTGCCCATGCGCTGCGAACCGAACGGCGCCCTGTGCCTGGTGCCGCACCCGCACCTCACCCGGCCGGAACGGCTGACCGGCTGGATCCACTCGGTCGAGACGGCCGGCACGGTGGACGGGCCGGGCGTGCGCTTCGTGCTGTTCACCGCCGGCTGCCCGCTGCGCTGCCTGTACTGCCACAACCCCGACAGCCAGCACATGAAGGAGGGCCACCGGGTCTCCATCGAGCAGGTGCTGGACGAGATCGCCTCCTACGCCGACATGCTGAAGCGCATGCACGGCGGCCTGACCATCTCCGGCGGCGAACCGCTGGTGCAGCCGGAGTTCACCGGCGCCGTCCTGCGCGGCGCCAAGGAGCTGGGCCTGCACACCGCGCTGGACACCTCCGGCTACCTGGGCGCGCGGGCGGGCGGCGCCCTGCTGGCCGACACCGACCTCGTGCTGCTCGACGTCAAGCACATCGACCCCGACACCTACCTCCGCCTCACCGGCGTCGAACTGCAGCCGACGCTGGACTTCGCCCGCCACCTCGACGCGCTGGGCAAGCCGATGTGGATCCGCTACGTGCTGGTGCCGGGCCTGACCGACCAGCCCGACGCCGTGGAGAAGCTGGCGGACTTCGTCGCCACCCTCGGCTCGGTCGAGCGGGTGGACGTGCTGCCCTTCCACAAGATGGGCGAGTACAAGTGGTTCGAGCGCGACCTGCGCTACCAGCTCGCCGACGTGCAGCCCCCCACCCCCGAGTCTGCCGAGGCGGTGCGCGGCGTCTTCCGGTCCCGCGGCCTGTTCGTCGATTGAGTCTCGACAAACGGGACGCGGTTTGTAGAATGAACCGTGAACATTTCGCAGCCCGCGGGTGGAGCGATGAGCATGGACGCGACCAGCGGCGGCCAGCCCCTTCTCTTCGACGATCTGCCGGAAACGGTCTCCGCCGTCCGCCGGAAGCCTCGCCGTGTCCGCACGGCGGCCGAGCCGGTCGCGGTCGACCGCGTCTCCGAACCGGCACCCATGCCGCCCTCTGCGCCGCCTCGCCCGATGGCGCCGCCGCCCGTGGCGCAACCGGCCGCGCCCGCGCCGCTCGACCCGGCGGCGCTGACCAACCCGGAGCTGCGCGCGCTGGTGCGCGGCCTGAACGACCTGCGGCTCAGCTACCTGCTGGTCGAGGCGGCGCGCGAACTGAAGCAGCGCGTGCAGCCCGAGGTGGACGAGGACGGCGTCGTCTCCGACCCCAACCCGTCGCTGCTGCGCGCCGCCCGGCTGACCGTGGCCGAGCTGTCCGGCGAGGACGACTGAACGCAGTTGCGCCCACCGGCGGACGCGGCACAATGCGTGCCGTGCCTTCCGCCGTCCCGGGATCCCGATGTTCCTCGCCTCCACCGCCCGCGCCCTGGCGCTGACGCTCGCCGTGTCCGCGTTTCCCGCGCTCGCCGCGGACACCGCGCCGCCGGCTCCGCCGCCCGAGCCGATGGTGGGGGGCGAGTTGACGGCGTTCGGCGCCGTGCGCGCGGCCAACCGCAACGGCACCATCCCGGCCTGGACCGGCGGCATGAGCCAGCCGCCGCCGGACGTCTACACCCCCGGCCAGCACATGCGCGACCCGTTCCCCGACGACACGCGCTGGTTCACCGTCCGCGCCGGCGACGTCGAGCGCTACAAGTCCCGCCTTACCGCCGGCCAGATCGCCCTGTTCACGAAGTTCCCGGCGAGCTTCGAGATCCCCATGTTCCCGACGCGGCGCACCGCGGCGGCGCCCCAGCGCGTCGCCGAGGCCAGCATCGAGAACGCCGCCGGCCGCGCCCGGCTGCTGGAGAACGGCTTGGCGATCACCGGCGCCCGCATCGGCATTCCCTTCCCGGCGCCGAAGACCGGTGAGGAGGCGATGTGGAACCATCTGCTGCGCTGGCAGGGCGAATCGGTCACCCGCACCTACGGCATCGCCATCCCGGACGAGCGCGGCCACTCCGCCCCGTCCGTCTACCGCGAGGACCGGCTGTCCCTTTACGCCCAGGGCCAGGACGGCCCGGTCGCCGTGCACCGCCGCCGCGTCGGCCTGCGCCCGGCCGAGGCGGCGGGCGCGGCGCTGCTGACGCAGCAGACGCTCAACCCGCTGCAGCGCCCCCCGGTCACCTGGTACAAGCCGCCGGGCGAGAAGACGCTGCCGGTGCGGGCCGCCGACTTCGCCTACGACACGCCCGACCCGGCGGCCGGCGGGCTGCGCACCGCCGACATGCAGGACATGTTCTCCGGCCTGCTCGACCGCTTCTCGTTCGAGCTGCTGGGGCGGCGCGAGATGTACGTGCCGTACAACGCCTGGCGCCTGCTCGCCCCCGACCTGACGCCGGAGGAGGTGTTCTGGTCGGCGCACCCCAACCCGACGCTGACCCGATACGAGCTGCACCGCGTCTGGGTGGTCGAGGCGACGCTGAAGCGCGGCCTGCGCCACGCCTTCCCGCGGCGCGTCTATTACCTGGACGAGGATTCCTGGCAGATCCTGATGGCCGAGCATTACGGCCCGGACGGCGAGCTGGCGCGCTACGCCGAGGTCCACCCCATCGTGCACCCGCAGGTGCCGGTGCTGCTGCCGGCGCGCGAGGTGACCTACGACCTGACCAGCGGGCGCTATCTGGTGGTCGGCCTGGACGGCGCGGAGAAGCCGCCGGTGTTCGACAAGCCGCTGCGGCCGGAGGACTTCACGCCGGAGGCGCTGGTGCCGAAGCGGCGGTGAGGCGGTTCGCCTGCCCCCTCCCTACCCCTCCCCCGCTTTGCGGGAGAGGGAACTGCCGCCGCCCCGCCCCCTCCACCGCGAAGCGGGGGAGGGCCGGGGAGGGGGCAAAACTTACCGCTTTTCATCCTCGCCCAGCGGCACCCCGTAGATCTCCAGCCGGTGGCCGACGATGCGGTAGCCCAACTCGCGGGCGATGCGTTCCTTCATCGCCTCCAGTTCGGGGTTGGTGAACTCGATCACCTGGCCGGAGCGGGTGTCGATCAGGTGGTCGTGGTGCTGCCCGCGCTTCTCCTCGTAGCGGGCGCGGCCGTCGCCGAAATCCACCTTCTCCACCACCTCGGCGTCTTCCAGCAGGCGCATGGTGCGGTAGACCGTGGCGATGGAGATGCGCGGGTCGAGGCGGACGGCGCGGCGGTGCACCTCCTCGACGTCGAGGTGGTCCTCCGCCTCCGACAGGACCTGCGAGATGACGCGGCGCTGGCCGGTCATCTTCAAACCTTTTTCCAGGCACAGCGCCTCGAGCCGTGACGACATGCGCTCCCGACCTCCCCGCCTTGAACGAGCGACGATGATACCGCCGGGCCACCGCCCACCGATTGGGCAATGACGCGACAGAACGCCGCATCTATGCCAAATCGCCCGTTGACGCAACTGCCTTGCTGCCGCTGCAATGGCGGAAGCCGGAACACCGGCACAACGACAACGGGAGTGGGACAATGAAGCTGTTCGCACCGGCCGCGGTTGCGGTCGCGCTGGCGCTGTGCGCCGGGACTACCTTCGCGCAATCCATGCCGGGCGCGTCGGCCGCCATGAAGGACGCGGCGGGCAAGGACGTCGGCAAGATCACGCTGACCCAGCACCCCGGCGGCGTCGTCATCCGCGGCGAGCTGGAGGGGCTGCCGCCGGGCTGGCACGCCTTCCACATCCACGCCGCCGGCAAGTGCGAGCCGGACTTCGCCGCCGCCGGCGGCCACTTCAACCCGAACGGTGCCAAGCACGGCCTGGCCGGCAAGGAGCCGCACGGCGGCGACCTGCCCGGCTTCTACGTGGACGAGCGCGGCCACGCCCGCTTCGAGGCGTTCACCCACGGCGTCTC
Source organism: Azospirillum sp. (assembly GCF_050789165.1). Taxonomy (NCBI): domain Bacteria; kingdom Pseudomonadati; phylum Pseudomonadota; class Alphaproteobacteria; order Rhodospirillales; family Azospirillaceae; genus Azospirillum; species Azospirillum sp. The sequence goes on along the minus strand of NZ_JBOZRT010000038.1, from coordinate 117,651 downwards.
GCTGAACGACGGCGCGGCCAACGGGCTGTTCGGCGCCAACGGCACCGCGTTCGTCATCCACGCCAAGACCGACGACTACGCGACCGACCCCGCCGGCAACTCCGGCGACCGCATCGCCTGCGGCGTCATCAAGAAGGGCTGACCCGCGCCGCGACGCCCGGCAAATCCTTGCAAATCCGGCCTTTCCGCCCTATCTGAGGGGCTGCCGCGTTTTGCGCCGGGGTTTGCCGGGCGGGCGGCCAGCAGCCAGGATTTCCCCGTCTCCATGACCGATTTCAAAGACCTCGGCCTGATCGAGCCCCTTCTGCGTGCCGTCGAGGCCGAGGGCTACACCACCGCGACGCCGATCCAGGCGCAGGCGATCCCGGCGCTGCTTCAGGGGCGCGACGTGCTGGGCCTCGCGCAGACCGGCACCGGCAAGACCGCGGCCTTCGCGCTGCCGATCCTCCAGCGCCTGTTCGAGAACCGCAAACGGCTCGCGGCCAGGACCATGCGCGCGCTGGTGCTGACGCCGACGCGCGAGCTGGCCCTGCAGATCCGCGACGGCTTCAACACCTACGGCGGCCACCTGCCGATCCGCTGCACGGTGGTGCACGGCGGTGTCGGGCAGATGCCGCAGGTGCACGCGCTGGCCCGCGGCACCGACGTGCTGGTCGCCACGCCGGGCCGGCTGCTCGACCTGATGGCGCAGAAGCACGCGGTGCTGTCCTCCGTCGAGGTGTTCGTGCTGGACGAGGCCGACCGCATGCTCGACATGGGCTTCATCCAGGACGTGCGGACGATCGCCGCCCAACTGCCGAAGCCGCGTCAGACCCTGCTGTTCTCCGCCACCATGCCCGACGCGGTGGCCAAGCTGGCGGCCAGCGTCCTCGCCCCCGACCCTCTGCGCATCGAGGTGACGCCGCAGGCCACCACGGTGGAGCGCATCGACCAGCGCGTGCTGTTCGTCGAGCGCGCCGACAAGCGCCGCCTGCTGGCCGAGCTGCTGGGCGACACCAGCATCGCCCGCACCATCGTCTTCGCCCGCACCAAGCACGGTGCCGACCGCATCGCCGAGCACCTGAAGAAGGCGGGCGTGTCCGCCGACTCGATCCACGGCGACAAGTCGCAGACCGCACGCCAGAAGGCGCTGGACGGCTTCCGCGCCGGCGAGGTGCGGGCGCTGGTGGCGACCGACATCGCGGCGCGCGGCATCGACGTGGACGGCGTGACGCACGTCATCAACTTCGACCTGCCGAACGAGCCGGAGAGCTACGTCCACCGCATCGGCCGCACCGCGCGCGCCGGCAGCGCCGGCATGGCGCTGTCCTTCTGCGACGCCGAGGAGGTGGCCTACCTCAAGGCCATCGAGAAGACCATCCGCCAGCCGGTCCCCGCCGACCCCAGCCACCGCTACCACGCCGCGGCGGTGGCGCAGCTGCACGCCTCGCACCAGGGCGGCGGCGCACCGAAGCCCGGCGCGCGGCACGACCGCCGGCCGCCAAAGCATGGCGGGCCGAAGAAGAGCGCGGCGTAGAGGTGTTTCTGGCCCTCCCCTGCCTCCGGCGGGGGAGGGTTGGGTGGGGGCATCGAATTTCTGGGCAGGCCATAGGCCCCCACCCTTCCCGCTTCGCGGGCCCCTTCCCTCCCCCGCCGGAGGCGGGGGAGGGACTGAAAGGCTACTCCACCCGCTTCCCCGTCTCCGCGTCGAACAGGTGCCACGCCTCCGCCGGCGCCACCAGCGTCAGCGCGTCCCCTTCCCGGCAGCTCGGCAGCCCCGGCAGCCGCGCCAGCAGCACCTGCCCGCCGGCCAGCCGCCCGTGCACCACGGTGTCGGCGCCCAGCGCCTCGACCAGCTCCACCGTCACCGGCAGCCCGCCCTCGGCCACGCTCAGGTGCTCCGGCCGCACGCCCAGCTTCACCGCGCGCCCGGCTTGGCCCGCATACGGCCGCGGCAGGATCACCCTCACCCCGCCCAGGTCGGCGCCAGCGCCGCCCGCGTCCAGCGTAGCGTCCACAACGTTCATCGGCGGCGAGCCGATGAAGCCCGCCACGAACAGGCTGGCCGGGCGCTGGTAGACCTCCAGCGGCGTGCCGACCTGCTCGGCGACGCCGTGGTTCATCACCACGATGCGGTCGGCCAGCGTCATCGCCTCGACCTGGTCGTGCGTCACGTACAGGCTGGTGATGCCCAGCCGGTCCTGCAGCCGCTTGATCTCGACGCGCATCTGGTTGCGCAGCTTGGCGTCCAGGTTGGACAGCGGCTCATCGAACAGGAACACCGCCGGCTCGCGCACGATGGCGCGGCCCATGGCGACGCGCTGGCGCTGGCCGCCGGAGAGCTGGCTGGGCTTGCGGCCGAGGAACGGCCCCAGCTCCAGGATCGCCGCGGCCTTGTCGACGCGCGCCTGGATCTCGGACTTGGGCAGGCCGCGGATCTTCAGGCCGTAGGCCATGTTGTCGAACACGCTCATGTGCGGGTAGAGCGCGTAGTTCTGGAACACCATGGCGATGTCGCGGTCCTTGGGCTCCAGCCCGTTGACCACGCGCCCGCCGATGGCGATGTCGCCGGCGGTGATCGCCTCCAGCCCCGCCACCATGCGCAGCAGCGTCGACTTGCCGCAGCCCGAGGGGCCGAGCAGCACCAGGAACTCACCGTCCGCCACGTTCAGGTCGATCCCCTTGATCGCCTGCACGCCGGCGTAGGACTTGCGGACCTGCTTCAGTTCAACCGTCGCCATGTTCTTACTTCTCGCTGTCCACAAGACCTTTGACGAACCACCGCTGCATCAGCACCACCACCGCCACCGGCGGCAGCATGGCCAGCATGGTCGTGGCCATGATGAGGTTCCAGTCGGTGGCGGATTCGCCGGTGCCGATCATCGAGACGATGCCGACCACGACCGTCTGCATCTCGCGGCTGGTGGTGATCAGCAGCGGCCACAGGTACTGGTTCCAGCCGTAGATGAAGAGGATGACGAACAGCGCCGCGATGTTGGTGCGCGACAGCGGCAGCAGCACGTCGACGAAGAACCGCATCGGCCCGGCGCCGTCCATCTTGGCGGCCTCCACCAGCTCGTCCGGGATGGTCAGGAAGAACTGGCGGAACAGCAGCGTCGCGGTGGCCGAGGCGATCAGCGGGATGGTCAGCCCGGCGTAGGTGTCGATCAGGCCGAGGTCGGCGACCACCTTGTAGGTCGGAATGATCCGCACCTCCACCGGCAGCATCAGCGTGATGAAGATCATCCAGAAGAACAGCATCCGCCCGGGAAACCGGAAGAACGCGATGGCGAAGGCCGACAGGATGGAGATCAGGATCTTCCCCAGCGCGATGGCCAGCGCCATGATGACGCTGTTCAGCATCATGATGCGCACGGGCGTGAACACGGCGCGCTCGCCGCGGCTCTCCGTCCAGGCGGTGGTGTAGTTGTGCGCCATCTGGTCGCCGGGCGTCAGCGGCAGGTTGCCGCGCGCGATGGTCGCGGCGTCCCAGGTCGAGCCGATCAGCGTCATGTAGATCGGGAAGGCGAAGATCAGGACGCCCAGGATCAGCACGATGTGCGGCACGGCATCGATGAAACGCCCCTGGTTACTTTTGGGGGCCGTCATGCGTAGTGCACCTTGCGTTCGATGAAGCGGAACTGGACCGCCGTCAGCGCCACCACCACCAGCATCAGCAGCACCGACTGCGCCGACGAGCTGCCCAGGTCGTTGTTGATCACGCCGTCCAGGTAGACGCGGTAGATCAGCGTCTCCGTCGCCTTGCCCGGCCCGCCCTTGGTCAGCGCGTGGATGACGCCGAAGGTCTCGAAGAAGGCGTAGACGACGTTGACCACCAGCAGGAAGAAGGTGGTCGGCGACAGCAGCGGGAAGGTCACCGTCCAGAACCGCCGCACCGGCCCGGCGCCGTCGATGGCCGCCGCCTCCAGCAGCGAGCGCGGGATCGCCTGCAACCCGGCCAGGAAGAAGATGAAGTTGTAGCTGACCTGCTTCCACGCCGAGGCGGCCACCACCATGAACAGCGCCTGCCCGTCGTTCAGCCGGTAGTCCCAGCGCAGCCCGATGTCGTTCAGCGCGCGGCCGAGCACGCCGATCTCGGGATTGAAGATGAACAGCCACAGCACCGCCGCCACCGCCGGGGCGACCGCATACGGCCAGATCAGCAGCGTCTTGTAGGCGCTGCGCCCGACGATGTGGGTGTTCGCCAGCACCGCGAACAGCAGCGCCAGCACCATCGACAGCACGGTGACGGCGGCGCTAAAGATCGCGGTGACCCGCATGGTGCCGAGGTAGTTCGGGTCGCTCAGCACGACCTGGAAGTTCTCGAACCAGACGAAGGTCTGGCGCAGGCCGAAGGCGTCCTGCAACAGCATGGACTGCTCGATCGCCTGGGCGGCCGGCCAGTGGAAGAAGACGAGGGTGATCGCCACCTGCGGCGCCAGCAGCAGGTAGGGAAGCCACTTGTTCTCGAAGACGACGCGTCGCTGCATGGAATCTCTGAATGAAGTAAGTCCCTCCCCCGCCGGAGGCGGGGGAGGGACCAAAAGTCAGCCCTTGTTCGCGCGCTCGAAGTTGCGCAGCACGGTGTTGCCGCGCTGGACGGCGGTGTCGAGCGCCTGCTGGGCGGACTGCTGGCCCTGGAAGGCCTTCTCCATCTCCTCCTGGATGATGTTGCGGATCTCCGGCAGGCCGCCGAGCCGCAGGCCCTTGGTGTTCGGCGTCACCTCGGAGCGCGCCATCTGGAGGTAGGGGATGTCGGCGCCGGGGTTCTTGTCGTAGAAGCCCTGGGCCTTCGCCACCTCGTAGCCCTTGGCGGTGATCGGCAGGTAGCCGGTGGCCATGTGCCAGTTGGCGTCGGTCTCCGGCTGGCTGAGGTAGCGCAGGAACTCGGCCACCGCCTTGTACTCGTCCGCCGTGCGCTTGGGCGAGGTCATCACCCAGAACGAGGCGCCGCCGATGATCGAGTTCTTCGGGGCGTCCTTCACCTCCGGCCAGTAGGGCAGCATCGCCGCGCCCCAGGCGAACTTCGCCTCCTTGGTGATGCGCAGCCGCAGGCCGGAGGAGGCCATCTGCATGGCGCATTCGCCGGCGGGGAACAGGGCGTCCGGCGCGTTGTCGCGGCCGGCGTACTTGAACAGCCCGTCCTTCTGCATGTCGATCAGCGTCTGCAGGTGCTTCACATGCAGCGGCGTGTTGATCTTCAGCTCGGCGTTCAGGCCCTTGAAGCCGTTGTCCTGCGTGGCGAACGGCACGTTGTGGATGGCCGAGAACTGCTCGAACTGCGCCCAGGTCGGCCAGGACGTGGTGAACGGGCAGGACGAGCCCGAGGCCTTCAGCTTCTTCGTCGCCTCGATCAGCTCCGGCCAGGTCTTGGGCGGCGCGTTGGGATCCAGGCCGGCCTTCTGGAAGGCGTCCTTGTTGTAGAACAGGATGGTGGTCGAGCTGTTGAACGGCATCGACATCAGCTTGCCGTCCGCCGTGGTGTAATAGCCCGCCACCGCCGGCAGGTAGCTCTTGGGATCCAGCGTCGAGCCGGTCTCCTGGAGCAGCTGGTAGACCGGCTTGATCGCCGGGCCGGCGGCCATCATGGTGGCGGTGCCGACCTCGAACATCTGCACCACGTGCGGCGCGTTGCCGGCGCGGAAAGCGGCGATGGCGCTCTGCATGGCCTCCGGGTACGACCCTTTGAAGGTCGGGTTGACCTGGATCTTGTTCTGCGACGCGTTGAAGCCCTGCACCACCTGCTCCAGCTGGCCGCCGAGCGGCTGCGGCAGGCCGTGCCAGAACTCCAGTTGGATCTTCTGCGCGGCGGCGGGGCCGGCCAGCAGGGCGAGGGCGACCGCCGTGCCGGCGGCCAGCGCGAGACGATTGGACACGATGCACCTCCCTGTTTTTGTGCGGAACGCCGGTACCCTGGTATCCCTGAGCGTCCTTAGCATGACATTTACGTAAAGGTTAGATGAAAACGCCGGCGCCACGGCGCGCGCGCCGTCGGCGCGTCGGCGTCGCTCTCCCACGGAACGGCGGGGTCGCGTGTGTCGGTGATGCGATGGTCGCCGGTGGCGAGCCCGTGTGACGGCGTCGCCATTGGAACGCCTCCTCCCCGTATTTTTTACACACCCTGAGGGAGGAAATGGTTCGCTGTCAATCGGCCGGGGGGCAGAGGCCCGGCGGCCTACGCCACCGGCGCGTCGTCCAGCACCAGAACCGGGGCGGCGACCAGGGGGATGTTCAGCGACACCACCGTCCCGCGCCCGAGCCGGGAGCGCACCGCAACCGGGTGCCCCAGCACCGCGGCCAGCCGGCGCACCAGCGGCAGGCCGAATCCATGGCCCTTGGTGCGCTCGCGCCCGTCGATCTGGTGGAAGTCGTCGAACAGGCTGGGCAGGTCGGCCTCCGGGATGCCCGCGCCGGTGTCCCACACCTCCAGCCGCAGCAGCGCGCCGCGCCGCCGCGCGGCGATCAGCACGCCGCCCGCCTCGGTGTAGCGGATGGCGTTGTCCACCACATGGCGCAGCAGGCGCAGCAGCAGCACCTGATCGGTGGTGACCGCCGCCTCGGCCGGGCGCACCGACAGGCGCAGCCCCTTCTCCTCGGCCTTCGCCTCGAACTCCTGGAGCAGCACGCTGAACACGTCGTCGATGGCGACCGCGCCGCGCTCCGGACGCACCAGCCCGGCCTCCAGCGAGGCGGCGTCGAGCACCATGCGGATGAAGCCCTCGGCCCCCTGCAGCGCCTGCCCCAGGCGGTCCACCATCTCGCGCGTCTGCGGGTCGGCGGCGCGCGCCTGCAGAAGGTGCAGGAACAGCTGCATGGCCTGGATCGGCTGGTTCAGGTCGTGCCGGGCGGTGGACAGGAAGCGGCTGCGCACCTTGCGCGCCTCCTCCTCCGGGTTGCGGCCGCGCACCACGACGGATCCGCCGGGTTCCGCCGCCAGCGTCACCTCGCCGTCCGGCAGCAGGCCGCCGACGGTCAGCGCCAGGCCCGACGCCGCCACAGCCTCGACCAGCGCCGTCAGCGCCACGGCCTGCGGGATGCCGGCCTGGGCCAGGGTCAGCCCCTCCAGCTCGTCGGGGCGGCGGCCCAGCGCCGCGGCGAACGGGCGGTTCGCCACAAGAATCCGCGCCGCCGGATCCAGCATCGCCAGCCGTTCCCCGCCCGCGGCGAGCAGCGCGTCCAGCAGATCTTCCCGGCCGTCGGCCAAGCTTCGACCAGGCCGTTCGTTCCGCACATCTTGCTTATACTCGCCCACGACGGCTCCGCTCCCAGACCACTTCCAGCCACGACTATCTTGCGGTGTCGGCTCGCCTGTCAAATGTGACAATCGTCAGCGGCCCTTGGAACAAAGTTAGATTGGGGCCCCGGCGCCGCAAAACAACATTCCGTGAACGCTGGCACGGGATGGCGGCGGCGGGCTATAAGAAGGGCATGACCACTCGCCGCACCCCTGGCGCCGCCCCGAAGGGGCCGCGCGCGCTGGCCATAGCCGGGCTGCCCGTTCCGCTGGAGCTGCGCGAGAGCGCGCGCACCCGCCGGATGACGCTGCGGGTGGACGCCGGGCGCGGCCTCGTCCAGGTGGTGGTGCCCGCCGGCATGGCCGAGGCCGAGGTGCACCGCTTCATCCTCCGCCACGACGGCTGGCTGCGCGCGCGGCTGGAGCAGTTGCCGCCGCGCCTGCCCTTCGTGGATGGCGCCGCGGTGCCGGTGCTGGGCCGGGACCACGTCATCCGCCACCTTCCCGACCTGCGCGGCGGCACCCGGCGCGAGGACGGGGTGCTGCTGGTCGGCGGCCGGCCGGAGCATGTGGAGCGCCGGGTCCACGACCACCTGATCGCCGAGGCCCGCCGCGAACTGGCCGAGCGCGCCCGCGCCAAGGCCACGCACATCGGCAAGCGGGTGGCGGCGGTGACCGTGCGCGACACCCGCTCGCGGTGGGGCAGCTGCGCGTCGAGCGGCCGGCTCTCCTTCTCCTGGCGGCTGATCCTGACGCCGGAGGCGGTGCTCGACTACGTCGTCGCGCACGAGGTGGCGCATCTGGTGGAGATGAACCACTCCGCCCGCTTCTGGGCGGTGTGCGCCACCCTGACCGCCGAGGTGAAGGGCCCGCGCGCCTGGCTCAAGGCCAACGGCGCCCGCCTTCTGCGCTATGGCTGAGGCCTAACCTAAAAGCATTACCCCCTCAGTCGCTTGTCGTGTTGCGCCGCAATTGTTGTGACTCTTACGCTTCGGAAGTGGCGTGTGGAAACGTGCGCCCGGCCGAACCTCTGGGAGGCGCGATGAAAGCCTACGCCTTCGACCGCGCGAGCGTGCTGCTGGTGGACGACAGCGTCTGGATGCGGGTCATCCTGCGGCAGATGCTGAAGTCGCTGGGCTTCTCCCGCATCCAGGAGGCCGAGGGCGGCAACGCCGCGCTCGCCCTCGTCGAGTCGGCACCGCCCGACATCGTGATGGTCGATTGGGACATGAAGCCGATGGACGGGCTGGAGGTGACGCGGCGCCTTCGGCGGCTGCCGGGCGAGGCGCGCTACGTGCCGGTCATCATGATCTCCGCCTACAGCACGCTGGGCAACGTGCTGGCGGCGCGCAACGCCGGGGTCAACGAGTTCCTGGTCAAGCCGGCCTCGCCGCAGACCATGTACCACCACTTGGTATCCGTCATCGAGCGGCCGCGCCTGTTCATCGAGGCGCCGGGCTACCGCGGGCCGGACCGCCGCCGCCGCGGCGCCTCCGACGAGGACACGCCGCGCCGGCGCAGCTCCGACCACCAGCCGCCGCAGCCGCAGGGCCCCGCCGACCGGTCGCTGTCGCAGAGCGAGATCACGGCGATCATGGGCGGCGGCGCCGCGCTGACCGAACAACCGATGGAGGCCGGTGAATGAGCACGCACACCGCACCCGACGGCACCTCCGTCCGCATCGTCCAGCCGCCGAACCGGCTGAAGAGCAAGGTCGGCCGCGGCAGCCCCACCCTGCCGCCGACCGTCCCGCCGACCTTCCGCGCCCTGGTGCACGCCAGCGCCGCCGCCTATTCCCGGCATCTCGACGACCAGCTGCACGCGCTGCGGGCGCTGTCCACGGGCGGCGGCGCGGCGGCGGCGGAGACCATCTTCGCGATCGCCCACCAGATCCGCGGCGAGGCCAGGACCTTCGGCTTCGGCCACGTCGGCAACACCGCCGAGTCGCTGTGCGCGTTCATCGAGGCCGGCGGTCCCGAACGGGCGCGCGGCGGCGCGGTGGTCACCCTGCACGTCGACACCATGGTCGCGCTGAAGGCCGACGGCGGCGACAGCGGGGCGCAGGCGCTGCTCGACGGTCTGGCGCGCGCCGTCCGCCACGTGCTGTCCCCCGAACGAGCCTGAGCGGGACAGCCGGCGGTCGGGCGGCTATAGTGCGACCCCGCCCGCCGCCCCACTTCGACCCCCGCCATGCCCCGCCCCGATTCCCTCGCCGTTCGTGTGCTGCTGACCGCGCTCGTCGCCTTCGGCCCGCTGTCCACCGACCTCTATCTTCCCTCGCTGCCGACGCTGGTGACGGTGTTCGACACCGACATCGTCACGGTGCAGTTGACGCTGTCCGTCTTCCTGGTGGGGTTCGCGGCGGCGCAGCTGATCTACGGCCCCCTGTCCGACCGCTTCGGCCGGCGTCCGGCGCTGATCGGCGGCGTCTCCATCTATCTGGCGGCGAGCGTCGCCTGCGCGCTGGCCGCCAGCATCGACCAGCTGATCGTCGCGCGGGTGTTCCAGGCGGTGGGGGCGTGCTGCGGGCCGGTGGTGGCGCGCGCGGTGGTGCGCGACGTGTTCGGCCGCGACCGCGCGGCCACCGTGCTGGCCTACATGTCCATGGCGATGTCGCTGGCCCCGGCCATCGGGCCGGTGTTCGGCGGCCTGCTGACCGAGCTGTTCGGCTGGCGCGCCAACTTCGTGACGCTGGCGCTGATCGCGGTGTCGGTGCTGGCGGCGACTCTGCTGCTGCTGCGCGAGACCAACGCCCACCTGGACGAGGAGGCGCTGAAGCCGGCGCGCCTGTTCGGCAACTACGTCCGGCTGCTCGGCAACCGCGCCTACGTCGGCTACGTGCTGACGGCGGCGTGTTCGTACAGCGGCATCTTCTCCTTCATCTCCGGCTCGTCCTTCGTGCTGATCGGCCGGCTGAAGCTGTCGCCGGCGGAATACGGGCTGAGCTTCGGCGCCGTGGTTCTGGGCTACATGGCCGGCACCTTCCTGGCCGGGCGGGTGTCGCAACGCCTGGGCATCGACCGCATGGTGCGCCTGGGCACGCTGATCTCCGCCGCCGGCGGGCTGGCCGGCCTGGCGCTCGCGGTGGCGGACGTGATGACCGTGCCGGCGGTGGTCGCTCCGATGTTCGTCTTCATCCTGGGCACCGGGCTGACGCTGCCCAACGCCATGGCCGGCGCCGTCGGGCCGTACCCGACCATGGCGGGGCTGGCTTCGGCGCTGCTGGGGTTCGTGCAGATGACGGTGGCGGCGCTGATCGGCATCGGGGTCGGCCACTTCCACGACGGCACCGCGCTGCCCATGATGGCGGCGGTGGCGCTGGTCGCGCTGGGTGCGGCGGCGGCCTACCGGAGTCTCGCCGCGAAGGGGGTCGCGGCGACCTGACGAACACCACCTAAACCGTTGATCCGGTTGTGACATTCCCGGGTCGACGGGGGTGGGCCGACACCCCCGGGATTTTTTTGTGCGGCCTTTGATTTTTCTCTTTTCTCGGCCGGGCATTCGATCTATGTAACGCGAACTCGCAAGCGCACGTGCCGCTGGCCCGCCCTCGACCCTCGAGCAGTGGTTATGCAACGACGTAACGCGTGATTTCCGACCGTCCCTTAAGCAAGGCGGCGACTTGGAGGTTACGATGGTTCATGTTGTTGTCGGTGGGCCTGAGCCCACCCGTCTCCGACAGCATTCTGTGCAGTCCAGTCCGGACCAACGGTCCCATACGGGCAATTCGTCCAGTATGGGCGGCTGAACGCCTGACCGGCTTCTTCGGTCAGATGACGCGTTCCGCCGCTCCGTACCCGACGCCACACCCCCCTATTGCCTGAATTTGGCTTCGTCCAGGAGACTGGGATGAACGAGAAGATTGCGCGCTTCTTCGAGGAGCGACGCCCGCAGACCCCGTGCCTCGTCGTGGATCTCGACGTGGTGGAGACGAACTACCACGCGCTGGCCGACGCCCTGCCCGACGCCCGCATCTACTACGCCGTGAAGGCGAACCCGGCGCCGGAGATCCTGAGCCTGCTGTCGCGCCTCGGCTCGGCCTTCGACACCGCGTCGGTGCCGGAGATCCAGATGGTGCTGGACGCCGGCTGCACGGCGGACCGCATCTCCTACGGCAACACCATCAAGAAGGAGTCGGACATCCGCCGCGCCTTCGAGTTGGGCGTGCGCCTGTTCGCCTTCGACTCCATCGAGGAGCTGGAGAAGATCTCCCGCGCCGCGCCGGGCGCGCGCGTGTTCTGCCGCATCCTGACCTCGGGCGAGGGCGCCGAGTGGCCGCTGTCGCGCAAGTTCGGCTGCGACCTGAAGATGGCGCGCGAGCTGCTGCTGAAGGCGAAGCAGATGAACGTCGAGCCGTGGGGCGTGTCGTTCCACGTCGGCTCGCAGCAGAAGGACCTCATGCAGTGGGACCTCGCCATCCATCAGGTGGCGATGCTGTTCCGCGAGCTGGAGGTGCTGGGCGTCGATCTCGGCATGATCAACCTGGGCGGCGGCTTCCCGACCCGCTACCGCTCGGACGTGCCGGAGTCGGCCGCCTACGGACAGGCCATCTTCGACAGCCTGCGCCGCCACTTCGGCAACCACATCCCCGAGACGATCGTCGAGCCGGGCCGCGGCATGGTCGGCAGCGCCGGCATCATCGAGAGCGAGGTGGTGCTGGTGTCGCGCAAGTCGTCCGAGGACGCCAAGCGCTGGGTCTACCTGGACATCGGCAAGTTCAGCGGTCTGGCCGAGACCATGGACGAGGCCATCCAGTACCCCATCGAGGTGCTGGGCGAGACGGAGTCCGAGACCGAGGCGGTGGTGCTCGCCGGCCCGACCTGCGACAGCGCCGACGTGCTGTACGAGAAGGCGGAGTACAAGCTGCCGCTGGACCTCAAGGCCGGCGACCGCGTGCGCATCCACGCCACCGGCGCCTACACGACGACCTACTCGGCCGTCTGCTTCAACGGCTTCGCGCCGCTGCAGCAGTACTGCATCTGATCCACGTTCACCGCCTTGGCCGGCTCGACCCGGCCAAGGCGGGACGCGCGTTCAGGCACGAAAAAGGCCGCTTCCCTCGCTGGGACGCGGCCTTTTCTTTGGCCGGGACGGGCGCCGGGGCACTTACGAGCGCCAGAACGGCTTGCCGATCTCGCGCTCGACGTCGGCCGAGGTAACGCCGATGTCGTGCAGCATGCGGTCGTCGAGCTGGGCGAGTTCGCGGCGCGACACGGCGCGCTGGTGCCACTCGGCCAGGGTGTCGAGAAGATGGCTGAAGGTCGTCGCCAGAGAGTCATGACCCACGGAATGGGTCGAGCGCAGAGCCATGGACATGGTGGGATTCCGTTTTTGTTGTGGCGAAGGGGCCGCCCGGTTTCGGGCCGCCGCGCCTTCCTGGTTCATTGGTTGAAGTGGTAATATAATTACCCGATTTCCGGTGCCCCCACCAACGCCGGAAAGGCATAGCCGAAGTGTGGTTTTGCGATGCCTGCCGCCGGCTTGTCACAGGGGGAGACGTTTTTTACCCCAGCACCCGCGTCAGCCGGTCCACCGCCTCCGCCAGCCGGTCGTGGCGGGCGGCGAAGCACAGGCGCAGGTAGCCCTCGCCGCCCGAGCCGAACGCCGCGCCCGGCGCCAGCCCGACCGCGACCTCGTCGATCAGCCGGCGGGCCAGCGCGATGCTGTCCGTCTCGCCCTCGACGCGGAAGAAGACGTAGAAGGCGCCCGGCGGGCAGGTCAGGTGCAGGCGCGGCAGGCGCTCCAGCGCCGTACACACCAGGTCGCGCCCGGCGCGGCAGCGCGCCACCAGGTCGGCGACCACCGGCTCGCCCTCCTCCAGCGCAGCGATGCCGGCCTCCTGCACGAAGGCCGGGGTGCCGGAGGTTGAGTACTGCACGAGGTTCTCCAGCACCGGCCCGAGCCACTCCGGCGCCACCATCCAGCCCAGGCGCCAGCCGGTCATCATCCAGTTCTTGGAAAAGCTGTTGACAACGATCAGCTTGTCGTCCGGCTCCGCCACCTCCAGGAACGAGGGCGCCGCCGGCCGGTCGTAGACGAGGCGGCTGTAGACCTCGTCGGAGACCACCCACAAGCCCCGCGCGCGGGCGAACTCCATCACCCGCTTCAGGTCGTCGCGCTCCATGATCCAGCCGGTCGGGTTGCCCGGCGAGTTGACGAAGATCGCCTTGGTGCGCGGCCCGCAGGCGGCGAACAGCCGCTCAAGCTCCAGCGTCCAGCCCTGGTTGCCGAGATGCATCGGCACCTCGACCGGCACGCCGGCCATCACCCGCACGGCGTTGACGATGTTCGGCCACACCGGCGAGACGATGGCCACCTCGTCGCCGGGATCGACCAGCGTCTGCATGGTCTTCATGATCGCCGTCATGCCCGAGGAGGTGACGGTGATGCGCTCCACCGGCACCGGCACGCCGTGCACGCGGCCCAGGTAGGCCGACAGCGCCTCGCGCAGCCGCGGCAGGCCGCGCTGGTAGGTGTAGAAGACGTGGCCGTCGCGGATGGCGCGGATGCCGGCCTCGCTGATCGGCTCGGGCGTCGGCAGGTCGCCCTCGCCGAACCACAGCGGGATGATGCCCGGGCGGCCGTGGCCGTAGTCGGCGATGGTCGCGATCGGGCTGTGCGGCAGCGCCTCGATGGTCGGCCGAATGGAGTCGCCGAGCGGCATTCCCCCCTCCGTCATGACGGGTCCGGTTCATGGAAGATGGGCATCCGCTGGACAGGCCGCAAACCGCGGCCTACCTCTTCGCCGCCCTCCTCTCCGAAAGCATGGCGGCAAACCCCGATGATCGACACCATCGCCTTCGACGGCGACGACACGCTCTGGCACAACGAGTCGCTGTTCTCGATGACGCAGGACCGCTTCCGCGGCCTGCTGGCGCACGCCGCCGACCCGGCGGTGATCGACGCGCGCCTGCTCGACGCGGAGCGGCGCAACCTCGGCGTCTACGGCTACGGCATCAAGGGCTTCGTGCTGTCGATGATCGAGACCGCCATCGAGGTCACCGACGGCCGCGTCGCCGCCACCGACATCCGGACGCTGATCGACTTCGGCAAGGCGATGCTGCAGCACCCGGTGGACCTGCTGGACGGCGTCGCCGAGGTGGTGGAGGCGCTCTCCGGCCGCACCCGGCTGCTGCTGATCACCAAGGGCGACCTGTTCGACCAGGAGAGCAAGATCGCCCGCTCCGGCCTCGCCGAGCGCTTCGCCGCGGTGGAGATCGTCAGCGAGAAGGACCCCGACACCTACCGCCGCGTCCTGGAGCGGCACGGCGTCGATCCGGCGCGGTTCGTGATGGTGGGCAACTCGGTGCGCTCCGACGTCCTGCCGGTGCTGGCGATCGGCGGGCACGCGGTGCACGTGCCCTACCACGTCACCTGGGCGCACGAGGTGGCGGAGCCGCCCGCCGAGGGCTACCGGCGCATCGAGTCGGTGCGCGAGCTGGAGGGGCTTCTGGCGGAGCTGCGCGGCGGCGCTTCTTAGGAGACGCGCTGGCTCTCGATCCCCTGCGCGTGTTCGATCACGGTCAGCGCCTTGCGGGTGATGCCCACGGCCAGGATGCTCAGCACCACCAGCGTGACGGCCAGCGCCACGCGGGCGACCTTCCGCGCCTTTCTCCGACGCTCGCGCTGGATTTCCCGATGGCGGGCCAGCATCGACCGGCGCTGCTCGAGGCGCTCCTCAAACCAGTCCATCGACGACACGGCAGCCTCCCTTCCGAGGTAGATCGCTTTCGTGATGGATTTGTATAAAATTTTATGTGAATGCGCAAGCACAGGCGGAGGGCATGCGGCGCCGCGCCGCAGCCCAGGGGCGCGCTCAGCGCGCCCGCGGGTCCCGGCTGTAGCCCTTCTCCTCCAGCTCGGCCAGGTACTCGGCCCACAGCCGCTCCTGGTTCTCGCCCAGCTCGTAGAGGTAGGCCCAGGTGTAGATGCCGCTGTCGTGCAGGTCGTCGAAGACGATGCGCAGCGCGTAGTGCCCGACCGGCTCCAGCTTCATGATGCCGACGTGCATCTTGCCGCGTTGCAGGGTCTTCTGCCCCGGCCCGTGCCCCTGCACCTCGGCCGACGGGCTGTTGACGCGCAGGAACTCGGCCGGCAGCGAGAAGCTGACGCCGTTGTCGAAGTCGATCTCCAGCCGCTTTTCCGCCGACTTCAGGCGGACCTCGGTGGGCCAATGTTCGGTACCAGGGCGCTGGGTGCCGGGATCCTCGCTCATCACGCCGCCCCCGGGCCGCGGATGGGGTGGTCGTCGATCCGGCGCGCCTCGTCGATCAGCATGATCGGGATGCCGTCGCGGATCGGGTACGCCAGTCCGGCCCGCTCGCTGATCAGCTCGTTGCGCTCCGAGTCGTAGCGCAGCGGGCCCTTGGTCAGCGGGCAGACCAGGATCTCCAGCAGCTTCGGATCGACGCGGGCCTGCGTCTTGCCGTCGCCCGGCTTGTCCTCGTGGGTCGATGCGCTCATGAATGCCGCCTTACGTCCTGTCAGTGGCGCGGCAGCGTGCCGCCGTCGCCTTCGTGGCCGTCGAGAATGGCCATCTCGATCAGCGCGATCAAGAGCTTCGCGCGCTCGCCGAGGTCCGGCGCCTCCAGCAGCGCCTGTTTCTCGCTCGCCTCGAACGGGCAGATCATCGCCAGCGAGGTCACCAGCCGCTCGTCCGGCGTGCCGTCGATGGAGTCCCAGTTGGCCGAAATGCCCTGCGCCTTGAAATAGCCCTTCAGCCCGCAGACCAGCCGTTCGCGGTCGATGCCGCCGGTCGCCTCGCCGTCCAGGTCGGCGGCGAAGCGCTCCCACGCCGGCAGAACGCGGCGGTAGCCGCGCGCGCAGGGCAGCTCGCGCAGCACCAGGAAGCGGCACACCCCCGTCAGCGTGATCAGGAAGCGGCCGTCCTCGGTCTCGGAGAAGGAGGTGATGCGCCCGGCGCAGCCGGTCTCGTAGAGCGGCGGCGCCTTGGCGCGCGAGGTCGGGTCGGTCGGCTGGATCATGCCGATCATGCGGTCGGCGCCCAGCGCGTCCCGCACCATGGCCAGATAGCGCGGCTCGAAGATGTTGAGCGGCAGCCGCCCGCGCGGCAGCAGCAGAACGCCCGGCAGCGGGAACACGGGCAGTTCGCGCGGCAACTGGTCGAGGGTCGGGTCGAAGGGGCTCCGGCTCATGGCAGTTACATAGGCACCGCGCGCAAGCCGAACAGGGCGTAGTTGACGTGGGTTGGGCCAACGGGCGGCCCAACCCACGAACGTTCTAGCTGAACAGAATGGACGACAGCCGGCGGCGCGCCGACAGGGTCAGCGGGTCCTTCGGCCCGAACGCCTCGAACAGCTTGACCAGCTGCTTGCGCGCGGCGTCCTCGTTCCAGGTGCGGTCGCGGCGCACCAGCTCCAGCAGCTCGTCCACCGCCGACTCGCGCTTGCCCGCCGCGTACAGCGCCATGGCGAGGTCGTAGCGCGTCTGGTGGTCGTCCTTGTTGTGCGCCAGCTTTTCCATCAGCTCGGGGATCGGGCCGGCGTTCTTGGCCTGCTCGGCGACCTCGATGGCGCTCTTGGCGGCGGCCAGGTCGTTGTCCTTGGCCAGCGCCTCGGGCGCCTGCTCGATCATCTGCTTGGCGCGGTCCAGGTCGCCGGAGGCGACGAGGCAGCGCACGAGGCCGGCGTAGGCCTGCCCGTTGTCCGGCACCGCCTGCAGGATCTGGCCGTAGATGTCCGACGCCGTGGCGACGTCGCCGGCGTCCAGCGCCTCCTTGGCCTGGGCCAGCGCGTCGGCCAGCATGTCGTCCATGCCGCCGGCGCCGCCGCCCAGCTTGGCCAGACGCTCGACGAAGGCCTTGATCTGCGACTCGGGCTGGGCGCCGACGAAGCCGTCCACCGGGCGGCCCTGGTAGAAGGCGTACACCGCCGGGATCGACTGCACGCGCAGCTGCTGGGCGATCATCGGGTGCTGGTCGGTGTCGATCTTGACCAGCTTCACCGCGCCCTTGGCGGCGCGCACCGCCTTCTCGATCGCCGGGCCCAGCTGCTTGCAGGGGCCGCACCAGGGCGCCCAGAAGTCGACGATGATCGGGGTGTCGCGCGACGCCTCGATGACGTCGGCCATGAAGGTGCGGTCGGAGCCGTCCTTGATCACGTCGTTGGCGGCGGGGGCGTTTGCGGCGTTGGGCGGCGGTGAGAACATGGCTTTGGCAATCCCGTTTGAAGCGTGCGTGATTAAATGTAGGCGCGGCGCGCCGGCAACAAGGATTTCGGCAACACTAGAAGTCGACCACGCGCGGCTCGTGCCCGCAGGCGCGGATGAAGGCCAGCAGGTCGGCCGGGCGGATCGCCGTGGTCCGGTCGTTCAGCAGAGGATGATAGTTCAGCGGGTCGTGGTCCAGCATCGCCTTCTGCAGGATCACGGTGACGCGGTGTTCGGTGTCGTTGATCAGCGCGAACGGCGTCACCGACCCCGGCCGCACCCCCAGCACCTCCCACAGCCGCTCGGCCGAGGCGAAGGACAGCCGGGCCGAACCGATCACCTTGTCGAAGCTGTTCAGCGAAACGGCCGCGTCCTCCAGCGCCACCACCAGCCAGTACTGGTCCTTCCGGTCCTTGAGGAACAGGTTCTTGCAGTGGCCGCCCGGCAGTTCGCCGCGCAACGCCTTGCTCTCCTCGACGGTGAACAGCGGCGGGTGGCTGTGGGTGACGGTCTGGAAGCCCAGCTCGTCCAGGCGGGCGAGCAGCCGCTCGGGCGAGGTCGGCAGGGGCGTGTCGGCGGTGGCGGAGGAATGGCTCATACCGTGCTTTTACCGTGCCTTGCCGAGCCCCGTCCAGCCGTCGGGAAAAAAACGCAACAAGGCGCTTGCATTGCGAAAACCGATCTGTATATTCCGCCGCACGCCGCCGGACGGACCGACACGGAACGGACGGCAGCACGGAGCGCGGGCGTAGCTCAGGGGTAGAGCACAACCTTGCCAAGGTTGGGGTCGAGGGTTCGAATCCCTTCGCCCGCTCCATTCTCCCCAAAGGGGAGATCGCGATACGAAGGCCGGCCTTGCGCCGGCCTTTCGCATGTCCGGACCATCCTTCCTTACGTGCCGCCCTTACCTGCGACCGTCGCCATGGCGGCGGCAGTCGCGCTCGTCGGTCCCCGGGGCGGCGCGTCCGCCGTTCGAGGTGCGGTAGGACGGGTCGTCGCAGCGGCCGTTGTTGGCGTAGCGATACGTATCCCGGTAGCCGTCGCGGTGGCGATGGCGCCGGTGGTCGCCGTCGTCGTCGTCATCCAGCGTGGTGGCGGCCAGGACGCCGAGGCCGACCACCGCGGCGCCGAGCAGCAGCGCCCCGGCGACGTCGCCGTTGTCGGTGTTGGCACAGCCGGAGGTCAGCAGCGAGCCCGCCAGCACGCCGGCGATGAGTGGTCTGGAACGCATGCCGATCCTCCGCCGCCGTTCGCCCTGAACAAACAAGCTTAAGCTTGTTTTTCATCCGACGCACCGGCGGATTGTCCGATACGGCCCCATTCGGAACGCCCCCGCCCCCGCCCTGTTGGTCTGCGACAGCCAACACGCGGAGCGATTCATGAGCCAGACGGGAAAACCGAATCCGAACGCGGCGCCCGCCCGCGAGGCGTCCGGCGTGGACATCGAGGCGCTGGAGGAGACCGTCGAGGAGGTCGTCGAGACGCTCGACGTGACCGTGCAGGCGGCCGAGTTCGTCCAGGCCCGCAGCCCCGACCCGGCCGAGCGCGCCCGCGCCGCCGACATCCAGCAGCAGGCCGAGGCCATGCTGGGCGCGGCGAAGGACCAGGTCGTCCGGCCGCCACGCCCCGCCGACCGGCGCACGATGCATTGAGTCTCCCACACAGCAAAACGCCCGCCCCGTCGCCGGGGCGGGCCAGTTGTCAGAAGGGAGAGTCCATGGCGTGAGGGAA
Source organism: Azospirillum sp. (assembly GCF_050789165.1). Taxonomy (NCBI): domain Bacteria; kingdom Pseudomonadati; phylum Pseudomonadota; class Alphaproteobacteria; order Rhodospirillales; family Azospirillaceae; genus Azospirillum; species Azospirillum sp. The sequence continues at coordinate 98,540 of NZ_JBOZRT010000038.1, read as the reverse complement.
CCCTACCAGCGATCCCCTCCCCGCGCGAACGTGGAGGCGGATAGGGTCGCGGCGTGGACGGGCGCATCCGAACGCGGCGCGGGCGCGAATGGGCTCACCGCTTCCGGTGATGCGGGGTCCGACCGGGCTCCCGCGAACGGGAGCGCTTGCGGACCTGGATCACCACATCGACGATGGCGCCGAGCAACATGCCGCCGACCGTCAGCAGGATGGCGGTGCCCAGCGACGACAGCAGCTCCCCCGGCCCCGCCCCGGTGATCGCCGACCACGCCAGCTGAAAGCCCCCGGTGAACAGGCCGACGACGCCCAGCGCCCGGCTGAAGTACCAGGTAACCGCACGCCTCATACCGGCACCCCCGCCGCCGTCCCGGAAAGCCCCCGCGCCGTCAACGGCGCCCGTCGAATCATACACCCACACGCTGCGCGCGCGCCGGAAATCCGCACCCCGCGGTCGGTCCGCGACACCCTTGCGCGGCGGCGCGATTGCCCCCACCCTCTGCCTCTTTCCTGGTCATGGGAGACGGGTGCATGGAGCGGGTCGGGTGCGTGGTGGTCGGGGCCGGCGTGGTCGGCTTGGCGGTGGCGCGGCGGCTGGCGATGGCCGGGCGCGAGGTGATCGTGCTGGAGGCCGAGGACGCCATCGGCACCGGCACCAGCTCGCGCAACTCCGAGGTCATCCACGCCGGCATCTACTACCCCACCGGCACGCTGCGGGCGACGCTGTGCGTGCCGGGGCGCGACGCGCTGTACGCCTACTGCGAGTCGCACGGCGTGGCGCACCAGCGCATCGGCAAGCTGATCGTCGCCACCGACGAGAGCCAGATGCCCCGCTTCGAGGCGATCCGCCGGCAGGCTGCGCAGAACGGCGTCGATGACCTGAAACTGCTGAGCGCCGCCGAGGCCGTCGCGCTGGAGCCCAACCTGCATTGCGTGGCGGCGCTGCTCTCCCCCTCCACCGGCATCATCGACAGCCACGCCCTGATGCTGGCGCTGCGCGGCGACGCCGAGGAGCACGGCGCCATGCTGGCCTTCAAGAGCCCGCTGGTGGCCGGCCGCGTCACCGACGCCGGCATCGAGGTGGAGGCCGGCGGCGCCGAGCCGATGCGCATCGCCTGCGACGTGCTGGTCAACTGCGCCGGCCTGCACGCCTGGGAGGCGACGCGCGCGCTGGAGGGTTTCCCGGCCGAGCACGTGCCGCCGAAGTTCCTGGCCAAGGGCAACTACTACGCGCTGGCGCACGGGCGCTCGCCCTTCACCCGGCTGGTCTACCCGATGCCGATCGAGGGGGGCTTGGGCGTGCACATCACGCTGGACCTCGCCGGACAGGCGCGCTTCGGCCCCGACGTGGAGTGGGTGGACCGCATCGAGTACAGCGTCGATCCGGCCCGCGCCGACTCCTTCTACGCCTCGGTGCGCAGCTATTGGCCGGGCCTGCCGGACGGCGGGCTGGTGCCGGCCTATTGCGGCATCCGCCCGAAGCTGACCGGTCCCGGCCAGGGGCAGGCCGACTGGCTGATCCAGGGGCCGGAGACGCACGGCGTGCCGGGTCTGGTCAACCTGTTCGGCATCGAGTCGCCGGGCCTGACCTCCTGCCTCGCCATCGCCGACCACGTGGCGGGGCTGCTGGAATAGACACGCCCCCTCCCTCGCCTCCGGCGCGGGAAGAGTGCGGGGGAGAGCGGGGCAACGGCCTCACCGGCCGGAAGGCCTTGCCAAAACAGGGATTTCGGTCTAGGATCGAAGTCCTTTAGGGGGATTGGGTGCAGGTGGTGAACTGAACAGCCTCCGCACACTGTTCCATGGTGTTCCACAGTGTTCCATTCGCCCTCCCGCAGGGCCGCCGCCGCCTCCTGACCTCCCCCGGTGGACGCGGCCCCGTCCACTCTCTTGACCAGGGGGTGCCCCTCCCCATTTATGGTGCAAGGCAGCGCCGAGGTCCTCGGGCTGCCAACCTTCCGTCGGGCGCCGGCAACGGGCCCTCGCTGCAACTCGCTCAACCCTTGAGGAGGATGCGCCATGTCGACACGCCTCTCGCTCTTCAACAGCCCCCTGCTGCTGGGCTTCGACCAGTTCGAGCGGACGCTCGACCGCATCGCCAAGAGTTCGGCCGAGGGCTATCCGCCCTACAACATCGAGCAGATCGGCGACGATGGCCTGCGGATCACGCTGGCGGTGGCCGGCTTCACCGCCGACGACCTGTCGGTGCAGATCGAGGACAACCAGCTCGTCATCCGCGGTCGCCAGCAGGACGACAAGAGCCGGATCTACCTGCACCGCGGCATCGCGGCCCGCCAGTTCCAGCGCAGCTTCGTGCTGGCCGAGGGCATCGAGGTGTTGGGTGCGTCGCTCGACAACGGCCTCCTGAACATCGATCTGACCCGGCCGCTGCCCGAGCCCAAGGTGCGCACCATCAAGATCCAGCAGCCCAAGCCCGACGACGGCGGCACCGCCCGCACCATCGACGTGGCCCCCGACCGGTCCGAGGGCTGACCCGGCGCGCCGGCCGAGACCCGCTTCTTCAGAGCCCGATTCCGCAGAGAAAGTGTCGATATGAACACCTCCCCCGCCCTTTTCCGCCACCTCTCGCCCGAAGACTTCGCGGCCTTCGGCGTCGATCACGTGGCCTACGTCAAGCCCGTCAGCGTCAACGGCGTCGCGGCCTTCGCCGTGCACGCCGCCGACGGCACGCCGCTGACCGTGCTGCCCGACCGCGAGGTCGCCTCCGCCGCCGTCCGCCAGAACGACCTGGAGCCGGTGAGCGTCCACTGACGCTCACCCACAGGTTGCCGGACCGGGATTCCGGCTTGTGTCCACCGTCGCGCCGGCTATTGTAGGCACGGCCGGCGGTAGCACCATTCGGCCGGTTCGGGGTTTTCAGGAGAGTGGCCGTGGACGGCGGTCAAGAGACGGACGAGGCCGCACGACAAAAGGCATGGAGCGACGAGGCGCGCGACGCGCTTCACATCATGCCGCTCTCCATGATTCCGATCGAGACGCCGGGGCTGCAGCACGCGCGCCTGATCAAGAACGTGCGCCTCGACACCGTCATCGAGATGTTCAACGACGCCCAGACCGGCAGCGGCCAGGTGAAGCCGCGCGACATCGGCGTCTACTTCGAATCCTACAAGGAAGAGGTCGAGCGCGACCTGCTGAAGATCGAGAAGATCGCGCAGGCCGCCAGCTTCGACGTCTACACCTCGCGCATCGAGCTGCGCCGGCTGAAGATCGACATCAGCAGTCACGAGTCGCTCACCCTCTCCGAGAAGAAGAAGGCCGAGCTGACGCAGTACATGACCGTGTTCACCCGTCCGCTGATGGAGTACGTCTACGGGTCGGAGAACATGGAGGTCAACAGCGTCGACCAGCTCATCAAGATGTTCGCCTCGCCCAACCGCGAAGAGGCGCTGCGCAACCTGCGCATGATGGCCGACCGGCTGGACATCGGGCTGATGGACATCCCGAACTTCCTGGAGGATTACGGCGACATCTTCCTGTCGCTGGCCTACTTCAAGAAGTGCCTGGACGACATCGTGCCGGAGGTGCAGCGCTTCCTGTCCTGGATGGCGGAGGTGCGCAACTCCAACGAGATCAAGCGCGACTACCGGCAGGCCAAGATGCTGGACGACATCAGCCGCGACCTGACAGACATCTCGACCTCGATCACCGGCCGGTTCGAGAGCTTCGACGCCCGGTCGCGCGACTTCTGGCGCGACATCAACGCCGAGACCTTCCGCTCGATCCGCGAGTTGATCACAGCGCACCACGTGACCATCGGCGGCGTGCTGTGCGGCCTTGCGGTGAAGATGGACCTGTGGAAGGCCCGCTTCGCCCGCGGCGGCGGCGGCCCCAACCGTCGGCTGGAGTTCATCAAGTCCGAGATCCTGCCCGGCATGGCGCGCATCAAGAGCCTGGAGCAGTCGGCGGCGCACCACGCGCACCATTGATGCCTGCCACCGCTTGACCGCCGTCAACCCGGAGCCACTCCGATAGCGCCAAGCTGGCGCTTGCATCGTGCGTTACCACTGCGTGCCGGGACATCCCGCCGCGGGGACCGGGGGCTGTAGCCCCGGTCCCCGCGATTCTTTTGCGCTTCGCCGCCGAGCAACGGCTGGAGAGCTGTACGGCGGCGCCTGACCGGAACGCCCCTCCCGGCACGCTGTTGCCGCTCTGTCGGTCCACAGCAAAATGGGTGCGGGCATTATGGCACGGAATTCGGGCGGGTCCTCCAGCAGCGGCCTGGCCGCGTTCGTCAGCGGCGCGATGGTGGCGTTGATCGCCAGCCGGCTGCTGCCGCCGGTGATGGCGCATCTGGCCGGTACCGCGCGGGGCGCATCGGGCCGCGATCCGCTCGCCACGCTGGAACAGGACCACCGCGCCATCCTGTCGCTGCTGCACAGCATGGAGCGCAGCCCGGACGACGCGGTCTTCCACCGCACGCAGCTGTTCCTGCGCCTGAAGCGCCGCCTCGCCGCGCACGCCATGGCGGAGGAGGACGTGGTCTACCCGCTGCTGCACGACCGGACGCCGGCGGCCGACGACGCCAAGCACCTCTACGCCGAGCACGCCGACATGAAGCGCCTGTTGTTCGCGCTGGAGACCACGCCGAAGTCCGACCCGAGCTGGCTGGTCCGCGTGCGCGAGCTGCGCGCGCTGATCGAACGCCACGTCCGCCAGGAGGAAGAGGTGGACTTTCCCAAGCTGCGCCAAGCCCTGAGCGACCAGGAGACGCTGATCCTCTCCGGCGGCGTCTCGCGGGAGAAGGCGCTGCTCCTGTAGCGGCGGCGGCGTGCTATCCTCCGCCGGCGGAGGGCGCGGCATGAGCACGAACTATCGGAACACCTTTATCACCGTCTCGCCGGACTGCGGCGCAGCGCAGGGCACCGTTCCGGCCAAGGCGGAGTCCGTCGCCGGGCTGCAGCACGCGCTGCTGCGGGAGCGCCCGTACGCGATCACCAGCGACGACCTGCTGTTCGAGGTGTTCGCGCGCCGCAACGACATCGCCGAGACCGACCGGCCACAGGCCCGCGCCGCCTTCTTCGCGAAGCCTCAGGCCTGCCTGCGCGTCTCGCCGCTGGTGAAGCAGTACGGCTGGGGCCTGCACCACGACGGGGACGGCCGGGTCGCCCTCCACGCCGTCGAGTCCGACGACTACCGCCGCCTTCTGGCTCGTCCGGACCTGACGATCGTGGCCGGCATGCGCAACCGCCGCGCCTAAGGTCCCGGGGTGCCGCGAGGGGCCCCGCGGCCCCTCGCATCTCTTCAGGCGGCCTCCAGCCGCCCCTTGATGAAGCGATATTCCTGCGTAAGCCCGCCGAAACCGTAGGCAGCGCCCGGCACCTCGTGCACCAGGATGTAGCTTTCGGGATGCACCTCGCCGAGAATCCGCCCCATGGCGGCGTAGACCGCCTCCAGGTACGCGGCGATCTCGGCCTTGGTGTTGGTGCCGTCCACCACCTTGATGTCGAGCCAGAAGGTGTGGACGCCCTGCTCGGCCAGCGAGCGGCCGCCGGCGAACCAGTGCGCCGGATCGGCGTAATGCACGGCGACGGCGGTGACCGCCGGGTCTTTGCGCAGGTGTTGCCGGGTCAGCTCGGTCACCTCGGCGGCGATGCGGGCCGAGAGGGTGGCGTCGGGCGTGGCGGTGACGGAAACGTTGATGATGGGCATGGCGGGCTCCCTTGGTTGGATGCCCGGATCCTGCGCCGCTTGATGGTTCGGAAAAATCGGATTTATCTGAATGAAACATTCAGGAAATTCGAATCGTGCAGCACCTCGACCCGGATCTCCTGCGCACCTTCCTGGCCTTCGCTGATGGCGGCTCGCTCGCGCGGGCGGCGCATGTGGTGGGGCGCTCGCCTTCGGCGGTCACCGCGCAGATGCAGAAGTTGGAGGAGATCGTCGGCGAGCCGCTGTTCCTCCCTGCCGGCCGCGGCCGGGCGCTGACCGACACCGGGCAGGAACTGGTGGGGCACGCGCGCCGCATCCTCGACCTGCACCGGACGGCGCTGCTCAGCCTGAAGGGCGCGCGCGCCGAGGGCCGGCTGACGGTGGCGACCACACAGGATTTCGCCGAACATGGGTTGGCGCCGCTCCTGCGCCTGTTCGCCGGCACGCACGCGCGGCTGCGGCTGAACCTGAGGGTCGGCCGCAGCGGCGAGCTGTCGAACGCTTTCGAAGCGGGGGACATCGACGTGCTGATCGCCATGCGCCTGAAACCGAGCGCCGACGAGGTGGCGGTGCTGCGCGAACCGATGATTTGGCTAGCCGCCGCCGACGGCTTGATGCGGGCGGACGGCGAGGTGCCGCTGGCGCTGCTCGACCCGCCCTGCGGCTTCCGGGACGCGGCGTTGACGGCGCTGGAGCGCGCCGGCCGCCGCTACCGGGTCGCCGCGACGAGCCAGAGCCTGTCCGGGCTGCGGGCGGCGGTCGGCGCGGGGGTCGCGCTGACCGCGCGCACGGCGCGCTGGATCGGCCCCGGCATCGCTCCCGGCCCGGCAGAACTCGGTCTCCCGGACCTGGGCGAAGCCGTCTTCTCGATCCGCGTGCGACCTGATGCGCCGTCGTCAGCGCAGGACCTCGGCAATCTTATGGCGGATGGATTGGCCGTGTAGCGGTCAACTCCCCGCGGAACGGCACTCCGGCTCCGAGACCGTCGTCACGCTCACCCCCTTCACCGCCGCCGCCAACAGGATCAGCGCGGCGATGAGGAAAGCCGCGCCGGGATGCGGCAGCAGCGGGTCCTCCCCCACCGACGCGGAATAGACCGTGCCGAAGAACACCGGTGACAGGATACCCGCCAAGCTGGCGACGCTCATGTTCGCCCCTTGCAACTGCCCCTGCTCCGACTCCGAAACGCGCCGCGTCATCAGCGATTGCAGCGTCGGCATGGCCAGCCCCCACAGCGCGTTGGGCAGCATGGCGAGCGTGAACAGCGCGCCGTCCGGCGCCAATCCCATGCAGGCGATGCCGAGCGCACCGCCGCACAGGCCAAGGATCATGGTACGACCGTCGCCCAACCGCTTGACCACCGGGCCGACCAGCACTCCCTGCACCAGCATGTCGAGCCCGCCGGCCATCGCCAGCAGCAGCCCGACTTCCCAGGCGCTCCAGCCGTAGCGCATCCCGGCGTAGAGCACGAACACCGCGGAGAAGACGTGGTGCGAGAAGTGCAGCAGGAAATTGACGGCGGTCAGGCCGAACAGCTCATGGTGGGAGCGCAGCAGCCGGAACGCCCCGAACGGGTTGGCCCGCCTCCACGAGAAGGCCATGCGGTTCTCGGGGGCCAACGATTCCGGCAGGACGAGCAATCCGTAAAGGAAGGCCAGACCGCTCATCGCCCCCGCCGTCCAAAACGGCGCCCGCGGCGACACTTCGCCCAGCAGGCCACCGAGGAACGGGCCGGCGACGAAGCCGGCGCTGAACGCCGCGCCGATCAGGCCGTAGGCGCGCGCCCGCTTCTCCGGCGGCGTGATGTCGGCCATGTAGGCGAAGACCGTGGTGAAGCTCGACGATGTGATTCCGGCGACCGCGCGGCCGACCACCAGCCACCACAGGTTGGGCGCCAGCGCCATCATGACGTAGTCCACGGCAAGTCCGATCGTGGACAGCAGGATGACCGGTCGCCGGCCGTAGCGGTCCGACAGCGACCCGATGACCGGCGAGGCGAAGAACTGCATCAGCGCCCACAGCGCCACCAGCGCGCCGTTGATCGCCCCGGCGCGCGCGTTGGAACCGACGAACTCTTCGATCAGCGACGGCAGCACCGGGATGATGATGCCCATGGCGACGATGTCGAGGGCCGCGGTGACCAGAATGAAAGCCACGGCGGCCGTGCGCCGCGAGGCGGTGAGGACAAGCATGATCGAACCTTGACGCATGATCGCAGGAGGCCCCGGCAGCCCCCGTCCAAACAGGTGGGCGGGTCGCGGGCCTTGCCACCCGACCGGCGCGCAGGGCGCCGGTCGAGGGATGCGGACCATACCTCAGGTTGCGATAAATGTTAAGGCGGAAATGATCCTGTATCGGATGATTATGTTATCCCGTCCCGCCCTCCCGTGACCTCCACGGGAGGGCGGGACGGGATCGTCACGCCGCCAAGTTCCGCAGCACGAAGTTCAGCACGCCGCCGTTGCGGTAGTACTCGACCTCGTCCAGCGTATCGATGCGCAGCAGCAGCGTGTGCGTCTCCTTGCGGCCGTCGGCGCGGGTGATGGTCAGCGTCACGTCCTTGCGCGGTTTCAGGTCTTGCTCGATGCCGGTGACGTCGAAGGTCTCCGACCCGTCCAGCTTCAGCGCCAGCCGGTTCAGCCCGTTCTTGAACTGCAACGGCAGGATGCCCATGCCGACGAGGTTGGAGCGGTGGATGCGCTCGAAGCTCTCGACGATCACCGCCTTGACGCCCAGCAGCTTGGTGCCCTTCGCCGCCCAGTCGCGGCTCGACCCGGTGCCGTACTCCTTGCCGGCGATCACCACCAGAGGCACGCCCTCGTCGGCGTAGCGCATGGCGGCGGTGTAGATCGGCATGCGCTCGCCGGAGGGCATGTGCTTGGTCTCCCCGCCTTCCACGCCCGGCACCAGCTCGTTCCTGATGCGGATGTTGGCGAAGGTGCCGCGCATCATCACCTCGTGGTTGCCGCGCCGGGCGCCGTACGAGTTGAAGTCCTGCGGGCGCACCTGATAGCCCAGCAGGTATTCGCCGGCCGGGCTGGTCTTCTTGATCGAACCGGCGGGCGAGATGTGGTCGGTGGTGATGGAATCCCCCAGCACCGCCAGCGCCCGCGCCCCGTGCACGTCCGACACCGCGCCCGGCGTCTTCGGCATGCCCTGGAAGAAGGGCGGCAGCTTCACGTAGGTCGAGCCCTCCAGCCACGTGTAAGTCTCGCCCTCGGCGGTGGCGATGCCCTGCCACTCGGTCGGCCCCTTGAACACGTCGGCGTAGCGGGAGCGGTACATCTCCGGCGACAGCGCGGCGTTGATGGCGTCGTTCACCTCGCGGCTGCTCGGCCAGATGTCCTTCAGGTACACCGGTTGACCGTCGGAGCCGATGCCGATCGGCTCTTTCGTAAGGTCAACATACATGTTGCCGGCCAGCGCGTAGGCGACGCACAGCGGCGGGCTGGCGAGATAGTTGGCGCGGGTGTGCGGGTTGACGCGCCCCTCGAAGTTGCGGTTGCCCGACAGCACCGCGGCGACCACCAGATCGCCCTCCTCCACCGCCGCCGCGATCGGGTCGGGCAGCGGGCCGGAGTTGCCGATGCAGGTGGTGCAGCCGTAACCGACGATGTTGAAGCCCAACTGGTCCAGGTACGGCTGCAGGCCAGCCTTGGCAAGATAGTCGGTGACCACCTGCGAGCCCGGAGCCAGCGAGGTCTTCACCCACGGCTTGGTGACCAGCCCCTTCTCCACCGCCTTGCGCGCCACCAAGCCGGCGGCCATCAGCACCGCGGGGTTGGAGGTGTTGGTGCAGGAGGTGATGGCGGCGATCACCACCGCGCCATGCTCCAGCGCGTAATCGGCTCCTTGCACCTTCGTGGCACTCTTGGGATCCGTGCACTTGAAGGTGTCGGTGACGTCCCTGGCGAAGGACGCGGCGACCGCAGAGAGCGGCACGCGGTCCTGCGGCCGCTTCGGTCCGGCCAGCGACGGCTCGACCGTGGCGAGGTCGAGTTCCAGCGTGTCGGTGAACACCGGGTCGGGCGAACCCGCCTCGCGCCACATGCCCTGCGCCTTGGCGTAGGCCTCGACCAGCGCGATGCGATCCGGGTCGCGGCCGGTGAACTTCAGGAAATTGATGGTCTCCGCATCCACCGGGAAGATGCCGCAGGTGGCGCCGTACTCCGGCGCCATGTTGCCGATGGTGGCGCGGTCGGCCAGCGTCAGCCCGTCCAACCCGTCGCCGTAGAACTCGACGAACTTGCCGACCACGCCCTTGGCACGCAGCATCTGCGTCACCGTCAACACGAGGTCGGTGGCGGTCGAACCTTCCTTCAGCCGGCCGGTCAGCCGGAAGCCGACCACCTCGGGGATCAGCATCGAGATCGGCTGGCCGAGCATCGCCGCCTCCGCCTCGATGCCGCCGACACCCCAGCCCAGCACCCCCTGGCCGTTGACCATGGTGGTGTGGCTGTCGGTGCCGACCAGCGTGTCGGGATACGCCACCAGCTTGCCGGCCGGGTCGGTGTCGGTCCACACCGTCTGCGCCAGGTACTCGACGTTGACCTGGTGGCAGATGCCGGTGCCCGGCGGCACGACGCGGAAGTTGTCGAACGCCTTCTGGCCCCAGCGCAGGAAGGCGTAGCGTTCGCCGTTGCGCTCGAACTCCAGTTGGACGTTCTTGGCGAAGGAATCCTTGCTGCCGAAATAGTCGACCATCACCGAATGGTCGATGACCAGGTCGACCGGCACCAACGGGTTGATCTTCTTGGGATCGCCGCCCAACTCGACCATCGCCTCGCGCATGGCGGCAAGGTCGCAGACGGCCGGCACGCCGGTGAAATCCTGCATCAGCACGCGCGCCGGACGGTAGGCGATCTCGCGGTTGGAGCGCTTGTCCGCCAGCCACTGCGCCATCGCCTTCACGTCTTCCACGCTGACCGAGCGCCCATCCTCGAAGCGCAGCAGGTTCTCCAGCAGCACTTTCATGGAATAGGGCAGCCGCGACAGATCGCCCAGCCCCGCTTCTTCGGCGGCCTTGATGCTGTAGTAGTCGTAGCTCCGGCCGCCCACGGTGAGCGTGCGGCGGGTCTTGAGCGAATCCTGTCCAACGAAGGTGGTCACGGGTGCCTCCGATGCTGATGCCGATCCAAAGGCTTGGTTTCGAGTGGATATAGGGTAACGAGTCCTCCCCCGGTATAGGGCGGAAGGCGGAGTTTGGTTCCCTGGACCAGCGGAATTCCGTATCGTCCCGCCAACGCTTCACAACCCGTCCGGGAGGATACCCGCCATGTTCGAGAGCACGTGCGATCTCTACGACCGCTTCGAGGCCACCGCCCGCGTCGCCGACGCGGTGTTCCGCGATTACGGGCGCCGCCACCGCTTCTCGGGCGAGGCGGTAACCGCGAAGTGCTTCGAGGACAATTCGCGGGTGAAGGAACTGCTCGCCACCCCCGGCAAGGGCAAGGTGCTGGTGGTGGACGGCGGCGGCAGCCTGCGCGCCGCGTTGATGGGCGACCTGATCGCCAAGTCCGCCGTGAAGAACGAGTGGGAAGGCGTCATCATCCACGGCTGCGTGCGTGACACCGGCGTGCTCGCCACGCTCGACCTCGGCATCAAGGCGCTGGGCGCCATCCCGCGCAAGACCGTGCGCAACGGCGAGGGCCAGACCGGCTTGGCCATCAGCTTCGCCGGCATCCGCGTCGCCCCCGGCGACCGCATCTTCGCCGACGAGGACGGCGTGCTGGTGCTGGACCCGTCGGAGGCCCCGTAACAACGCGCGTCCGCCGCCTCCCGCTGAGTCGCCTATCGCTTGCTGCGGCGCGGTGGCGGCGATATAACACCTCGCCGTTTTGGGTAGGGATGCCCCGAACGCCAAGAACAGAAGACAAGAAGAAGGGACGGGAGCGGACGCGCACGTCCACGAGAACCCACCGGAATGGGTCGGAACGGTCAGCCTAAGAGCCCAAAAGAACAAGAAACGCACGACGATCGACAACCCGCAACGAGAGGACCTAGCCGTGCTTGAAGCCTATCGCCAGCATGTGGCTGAGCGTGCTGCGCTCGGAATTCCGCCCCTTCCGCTGACCGCCAAGCAGACCGAGGAGCTGATCGGCCTGCTGAAGGCCCCGCCCGCCGGCGAGGCCGAGTTCCTGGTCGACCTGATCACGCACCGCGTGCCGGCCGGCGTGGACGACGCCGCCAAGGTGAAGGCCGCGTTCCTGGCCAAGGTCGCCAAGGGCGAGGAGGCGTGCGCGCTGATCTCCCGGGTCAAGGCGACCGAGCTTCTGGGCACCATGCTGGGCGGCTTCAACATCAAGCCGCTGATCGAGCTGCTGGCCGACGCCGAGTGCGGCGCCGCGGCCGCCGCCGGCCTGAAGACGACCCTCCTGATGTTCGACTACTTCCACGACGTCAAGGAACTGGCCGACGCTGGCAACGCCAACGCCAAGGCGGTTATCCAGTCCTGGGCCGACGCCGAGTGGTTCACCTCCCGCCCCGAGGTCCCGGCCAGCCTGACGCTGACCGTCTTCAAGGTGACCGGCGAGACCAACACCGACGACCTGTCGCCGGCCCCGGACGCGTGGTCGCGCCCGGACATCCCGCTGCACGCGCTGGCCATGCTGAAGAACCCGCGCCCGGGCATCGAGCCCGAGGAGCCGGGCACCCGCGGCCCGGTCAAGCAGCTGGAGGCGCTGAAGGCCAAGGGCAACCTCGTCGCCTACGTCGGCGACGTGGTGGGCACCGGCTCGTCGCGCAAGTCGGCGACCAACTCGGTCCTGTGGTTCACCGGCGAGGACATCCCGTTCGTCCCGAACAAGCGTTTCGGCGGCGTCTGCCTGGGCTCCAAGATCGCCCCGATCTTCTACAACACCATGGAAGACGCCGGCGCGCTGCCGATCGAGCTGGACGTCTCCAAGATGGAGATGGGCGACGTCGTCGAGCTGCGCCCCTATGAGGGCAAGGCGCTGAAGAACGGCGAGGTGATCGCCGAGTTCACCGTCAAGTCCGACGTGATCTTCGACGAGGTGCGCGCCGGCGGCCGCATCCCCCTGATCATCGGCCGCGGCCTGACCGGCAAGGCGCGCGAGGCGCTGGGCCTCGCCCCGTCCACCCTGTTCCGCCAGCCGGCCACCCCGGCCGACACCGGCAAGGGCTTCAGCCTCGCGCAGAAGATGGTCGGCCGCGCCTGCGGCCTGCCCGAGGGCCAGGGTGTCCGCCCCGGTACCTACTGCGAGCCGAAGATGACCACCGTGGGGTCGCAGGACACCACCGGCCCGATGACCCGCGACGAGCTGAAGGATCTGGCCTGCCTGGGCTTCTCGGCCGACCTCGTCATGCAGTCCTTCTGCCACACCGCCGCTTACCCGAAGCTGGTGGACGTGAAGATGCACAAGGAGCTGCCGGCGTTCATCTCGACGCGCGGCGGCGTGGCGCTGCGCCCGGGCGACGGCGTCATCCACAGCTGGCTGAACCGCCTGCTGCTGCCGGACACCGTGGGCACCGGCGGCGACAGCCACACCCGCTTCCCGATCGGCATCTCCTTCCCGGCCGGCTCGGGCCTCGTGGCCTTCGCCGCGGCGACCGGCGTCATGCCGCTGGACATGCCGGAGAGCGTGCTGGTGCGCTTCAAGGGCACCATGCAGCCGGGCATCACGCTGCGTGACCTGGTCAACGCCATCCCGCTCTACGCCATCCGCCAGGGCCTGCTGACGGTGGAGAAGAAGGGCAAGAAGAACCTGTTCTCCGGCCGCATCCTGGAGATCGAGGGTCTGCCCGACCTGAAGGTCGAGCAGGCGTTCGAGCTGTCCGACGCTTCGGCCGAGCGTTCCGCCGCCGCCTGCACGGTGCGGCTGAACAAGGAGCCGATCATCGAGTACATGCGCTCGAACATCGCGCTGATGCGCTGGATGATCTCGGAAGGCTACGCCGACGCCCGCACGCTGGGCCGCCGCATCAAGGCGATGGAGCAGTGGATCGCCAGCCCGAACCTGCTGGAACCGGACGCCGACGCCGAGTACGCCGCGGTGATCGAGATCGATCTGGCCGACATCAAGGAGCCGATCGTCGCCTGCCCGAACGACCCGGACGACGTGAAGGTCCTGTCCGAGGTTGCCGGCGACAAGATCGACGAGGTGTTCATCGGCTCGTGCATGACCAACATCGGCCACTTCCGCGCGGCTGGTAAGATCCTCGACGGCAAGTCGGACATCCCGACCCGCCTGTGGATCGCCCCGCCCACCAAGATGGACGCGATGATCCTCAACGAGGAAGGCTACTACAGCGTGCTCGGCAAGTCCGGCGCGCGCATGGAGATGCCGGGCTGTTCGCTGTGCATGGGCAACCAGGCGCAGGTCCGCAAGGGCTCGACGGCGATGTCCACCTCGACCCGCAACTTCCCGAACCGCCTGGGCATTGACACCCGCGTCTATCTCGGCTCGGCCGAGCTGGCCGCGGTGTGTGCGCTGATGGGCAAGATCCCGACCCCGGGCGAGTACCTGGAGCAGGTGAGCGTGGTCAACCAGAAGGCCGCGGACATCTACCGCTACATGAACTTCGACCAGATCCCGGAGTTCGCCGACGTGGAACTGGCCGAGGCGTAAGCGTCGGTTAGGTCCGGAAACGAAGCGCCCCCGCCGGGAGACCGGCGGGGGCGTTTTTGTTTGGCCGCACGCAGCGGGCGCGACCGAACAGGGTCGCCACGCCGCACACCATCGCGTGCAACGTCACTTTCCCCGCGCAACCCCGTGTCCTGGCAATTGGAAGGGCCGCCTTTGACTTGACGCGATGGCTTCGATACCACTTTAGAGACATCCTAAGGGAGGTATCGGCCTATGCGACAAAGCGCGGCTTTCTGGTGCGTCATGCTCCTGGCGACGGTGCCGGGGACGGCGTTGGCACAGGGCGTCGAACCCGTGGTTCTCGACGGCGCCAAGGGGTGGAGCGGAAACCGCGTCGCCGGGGCCGATGGCCGCTTCGCGCGCTGCACGGCCACCCGCACCGACGGCGGTGGGGCCCTCACGCTGTCGCAGGACCGCAACCGCGCCTTGACGCTCGGCGCCCGGCATCCGAAATGGGCGCTGCCGGCCGGCGGCACCGAGACGGTGCGCGCCTCCGTCGATAAGGGCAGCGGCAGCCCGGTCGCAGCGCCGGTGGTGGCTGGCGAGGGTGTCGTCCTCGACCTGTCCACGATGCCCGAGATGATCAGCGGCCTGCGCGACGGCCGCGTGCTGACCATCCGCGCCGGCGCGGTCAACGCCGCCTTTCCCTTGGCCGGCACCCGCAAGGCGCTGGACGGGCTGACCGCCTGCGTGACTGCCGCGCTCGCCGCCGAGACCGCGAAGCCACCGGCGCCGGTCGCAGCGCCGAGCGCCGCGCCGGCGCCAAGCCCCGCCCCTGCCGCCGCTCCGGAACCGGCTCCAGCCCCCGCATCGGCGCCTGCCGCGGAACCGGTCACCGCTCCAGCCCCGGCGGCCGTTCCGCCCCCCGCCGAGGAACCCATCCCCGCTGCAGCGGCTCCTGATGCGCCACCACCCGCTCCGCCCGCGGCTCCGACGCCTCCAGAACCGCCGGCTGCGGCGCCTGCAACCGCCACCGATCCGACCCCAACCGCGCCCGCCCCAACCGCGGAACCGACCGCCGCGCCAGCGCCGGCCACGCCCGCCGATCCGGCGGCGTCCACTCCCCCCGCCGCGCCGTCCGTCGATCCGGTCACGGCGGTCGAGCCGCCCCCGGCCCCCGCGCCCAGCGCGGCCCCGACCACCGAACCGCCAGCCGCGCCCGCGTCGGCGCCGGCTACGCCGGAAGCTGCCGGTCCGGCCACCGCAGCCGGCGACGGCGCGGCCCCGGCACGCTGACAAGAGCAACACCGTGGCGCACGGTATCGGCCGTGCGCCACGGGGATCAACCGCGCCAAGTGGAGCCCGGCTGTGGTTCCGTTTCCGCGTCCGGCCGCGTCAGCAGGGACCACAGCGTCGCCAGCACCTCCTTGACGAGACGCGCGTCGGCATCGGTCTCGGCGGCGGCCTGAGCCGGGGCGAACGGACGAAAGGAGGGGATGTCGAACGGCGCGGCGTGCATGGCAGGCTCCATCGATTGGTTGATTGATTGCATTTTAGGCAATTGCCGAAAATCCGTCTGTGACGGCTATCACTCTGCCCCGCCTTCCGCGCTGGAACGGCCTATGCGGTCAATCGGCGCCCTCGCGGCCTCCCTTCAACGCATCCGCCAGAGGGACCTGCCCGCTGCCCGGCCGCAATGGCTGCTGCTGGCTTTCGTGCGGCGCCCAGGCGGCGAGATAGAGGACCTGGAAAGTCGCCGGGATGCGGCCGTCCGGCTCAGCGAAGCGCTCGGCGTACAGGCGCGCCGCCTCGAACAGCAGGGTGCGCGAGGCCGGCACCGTGCGGCGCGCCAGCACCGCGTTGGTCTCGCCCATGCCGCGCAGGTCGCGCATCAGGGCGAAGGCGTCGCTGTAGGTCACCGTGATGGTATCGCTGTCCACAACCGGCAGCGCGAAGCCGGCGCGCTGCAGCAGGTGCCCGGCGTCGCGCACGTCGGCGAAGGGGGAGACGCGCGGGCTCATCCCGCCGGACACCACCTGCTCCGCCTCGATCAGGCAGTGGCGCAGTTCGACCAGCGTCTCGCCGCCGAGCATGGAAGCGCACAGGAAGCCATCGGGCTTCAGCGCTTGGCGGATCTGGACGAACGCCCCCGGCAGGTCGTTCACCCAGTGCAGGCTGAGGTTGCTGACCACCAGATCGACACTGGCCGAGGCGAAGGGCAGGAACTCCTCGTCCGCCGCGACCGCCGGGGAGCCGGCGCGGGCTACCAGGGCCGGAGACAGGTCGGCGGCGACCAGCGTCTCGATACCCTTCTGCCCGGCCAGGGCCCGGCGCATGGCGCCGTCGTGCGCACCGAGGTCGAGCGCCACCGGGAAGTCGCGCTTGATGTCGAGCAGGCGGTCTGTCAGCCGCTCGGCGATCTCCTTGAACAGGAAGCCGTGCTCGGCGAAGGCGGGGGCGGCGCGGTCCCGATGCCGGCGCACCAGCGCGCGGTCGAAGACGGTCATCGTGTCGGATTGGCTCATGATGTCCGCAATATAGTCCAGCCATGCACGCGCACAACATTCGGCACGCATCGGCTGGCGTGCTAGAGTGCCGCCGCGAGCCGCTGCGGAGCCTTGGCCATGGGCATCGAGGACGCCATTGCCGCCACCATCGAGGCGCTGATGGTCATCATCAAGATCACCTTCCCGACGCTGATGATCACCACCGCCATCGGCCTGGTGGTGACGCTCTTCCAGTCGGTCACCCAGATCAACGACCAGACCATCCAGCAGAACCTGAAGATGGCGGCGACCTTCGCCATCCTGTTCGCCACCCTCCCGGCGATGATCATCGCGCTCAGGGACTACACGATGATCATCTTCGACCGCATCGCCAACCTGCCCTGAGGACGGTTTCATGACGGCCCCCATGGCGGCGTTGGGCCGGGTCGCGCTTGCCGCCCTCGACGCGCTGCTGCCGCCGCGCTGCCTGTCCTGCGGCGGCGCGGTGGACCGCCAGGGCGGCCTATGCGGCCCCTGCTGGTCGACGCTGACCTTCATCGCGCCACCGGCCTGCGCCTGCTGCGGCCTGCCGTTCGAATATGCGGTGGAGGGCGAGACCCTGTGCGGCGCCTGCATCGCGTCGCCGCCGCCGTTCGCCCGCGCGCGCTCGGTGCTGGTATACGACGACGCCAGCCGGCCGCTGCTGCTGGGCTTCAAGCACGGCGACCGCACGCACGCCGCCAAGCCATTCGGAGTCTGGCTGGCGCGCGCCGGAGCGGAGCTGCTGGCCGACGCCGACCTGCTGGCGCCGGTGCCGCTGCACCGCTGGCGGCTGTTCCTGCGGCGCTACAACCAAGCGGCGCTGCTGGCGCGGGAGGCCGGCCGGACCTCCGGCGTGGCGGTGGTGCCGGACCTGCTGGTGCGCCGCCGCCGCACCCGCTCGCAGGGCGGGCTGGACCGCACCGGACGGCAGCGCAACGTGGCCGGCGCCTTCGCGTTGCGCCGGCCGGGGTCGGTGGAGGGTAAGCGCGTGGTGCTGGTGGACGACGTGCTGACCACCGGCGCGACGGTGGGCGAGTGCGCCCGGGTGCTGCGCCGCGCCGGTGCAGCGCAGGTGGACGTGCTGACGCTGGCGCGCGTGGTGAAGGGGTGACTCTGGTACGGTGGATCGGTTGCATCATATAAGCGAAGGAACTGACCCGGAGATCCGCCGACCATGGCCGACGTCGTCATCTACACCACCCCGTTCTGCCCCTACTGCTCGCGCGCGAAGCGGCTGCTCGATTCCAAGGGTGTGAAGTACGAGGAGATCGACCTCTACATGCATCCCGGCCGCCGCGAGGAGATGATCCAGCGCGCCGAGGGCCGCACGACCGTTCCGCAGATCTTCATCGACGGCAAGCCGTACGGCGGCAGCGACGACATCCACGCGCTCGACCGCGCCGGCAAACTCGACCCCGTGCTGGGCCTCGCGTGATGGGCGGCGCGCTGCGGGTCGCCTGCGTCCAGGTCAACGCCGGGACGGAGATCGCCGGGAACCTGACGGCCGCCGGCGACCTGATCCGGCGCGCCCGCGACGCCGGCGCGTCCTTCATCGCCACGCCCGAGAACGTCAGCATGATCGTGCAGGGCCGCGACAAGGTGCTGGCCCGCGTCCGTCCGGAGGCCGACCATCCCGGCTTTCCATTCTTCGCCGATCTGGCGAAGGAGACCGGGGCGTGGCTTCTCGCCGGCTCGCTGGGGGTGCTGCTGGACGACGGGCGGGTGGCGAACCGCAGCGTGCTGTTCGACGACCAGGGGCGGGTCGCGGCGCGCTACGACAAGATCCACATGTTCGACGTCGACCTGAAGGGCGGCGAGAGCTACCGCGAATCCGCCACCTTCCGCCCCGGCGAGCGCGCCGTGCTGGCCTCCACGCCCTGGGGCGGGCTGGGCATGACGGTGTGCTACGACGTGCGCTTCGCCGCGCTGTACCGCGCGCTGGCACAGGCGGGAGCGTCGCTGGTCACGGTGCCGGCGGCGTTCACCGTGCCGACCGGGCGGGCGCACTGGCACGTGCTGCTGCGCGCCCGCGCCATCGAGACGGGCTGCTTCGTCCTCGCCCCGGCGCAGACCGGCACGCACGACGCCGGCCGCAGGACCTACGGCCACTCGCTCATCATCAGCCCATGGGGCGAGGTGCTGGCCGACGCGGAGGACGAGGTGGGCTTCGTCACCGCCGACCTGGACCTCGATCAAGTGGCGGAGGTGCGCGGCATGGTGCCGTCGCTGCGGCACGACCGGCCTTTCGAGGTCACAAGGCTCTAGGTTCGCCGCCCGCGCATCCAGGCCAGCACCGGTCCCGCGGCGGTGACGAGCGCGAAGGCCAGCACGTTCAACGACACCACCAGGATCAGGAAGTCCGTGGTGTCGAAGCTGGACAGCCGGGTGCGCAGCGACGCCGCCGTAGCCATGCGGTACAGGCCGTACGCCGGCACCACCAGCGCGCACAGAACCGCCGTCACCCGGTTGGGCCACCAAGTGTGGACGTGCACCGGTTCCGGCGGCGGATCGGCGAGCGGGCGGGCGGAGGCGATCACCGCGGCGACATAGCCGCCGAAGCCCAGCGCCAGCGCCTGCCGCAGCCAGCCCTGCGTCGGCCGGTTGATCCAATCGCCCAGCAGGTGGATGCCGAGCGCCAGCGCCAGCGCCCCCAGCAGCACCGGCAGCGCCGACCGCGGGCGGCGGGCGTATTCGACGAAGGCGGCGAGGCCCGCGAGCACCGCCAGCGCCACGTAGGTGCCGCCGGTGGTGCGCGGATCGAACAGCAGCACCCACAGCGTGCCCGCCATCAGCGCCACGAAGGCGGCCGACGGCCGGTCGAGGCGCCTGTACGCCAGCGCCGCCGCCGCAAGCGCGGCGAGAGCGGCTGCGACGCGTACACCGGCCATCGACGCGTACGTCCATCCCAGCGCGTCCAACGCCGCAGCAAGGTCGAAGCCGCCCGCGGCCTGCGGCAGCGCCGCGAGAAGCTCGGCGTACTGGCGGGCGACGTAGGCCGGGTCGGCGTGCAGGAACGGCCCGAGCAGCACTGCCGCCAGTCCGACCAGCAGCCAGGGCAGGACGCGCGGGCAGGCCACGCCGAGCAGCACCGCCGGCACCAGCGCCGCCGGGTTCAGCGCCGTTGCCAGCGCCAGCATCAGCCCGCCGCGGCCGTCGTGGCGCATGGCGACGTCCACCGCGGCGTGCAGCAGCACGCCCAGCGTGATCAGCTCCCAATGGCCGAGCAGCAGGTCCAGCGTGGCGGCCGGGATGGCCAGCGCCAGCACATGCTGCGCAACACGCCCGCCGTCGTCCGGGCGCAGCAGCCGCGCGGCGCGGTACACCGCCAGCGTCAGCACCGCCGCCGACAGCAGGCGCCAGACTTGGTCGGCGGCGACCGGCGGCAGCCACGCGAAGGGGCTGAACAGGATCGCCGAGGCGGGCAGATGCAGCAGCGGGGTGGCGCTGTCGTACAGCGGCTCGCCCGCCCACCACTCCAGACTGGCGGCGATGTAGCCGCGCGTGGCGGGCAGCAGCGGCTTGAACAGCGCCAGCGCGGCGATGCCGAGGTTGGCGAGGATCCACAGCGCCAAGCCCCAGTCGGTCCGCAGGGCATGGCCGACGGCTCCGGCACGGCCGCGCGGCCGGTCGTCCGCCGCCTCCCGGTGCACCCCGGCGCCGTCCATCACCGCCTCGTTCGGATTGAGCGAATCACCCCGAAAGCTTTACCGGTTTTCCGCTTCGTTTCAATGCCCGGCTCCTGGCGCGGCTCAGCGCGCCGGCAGCGGGCGCGGTTCGGGATCGCCGTCCAGGCCCTGCCCCGGCGCGATATCAGCGACGGCGGCCAGCCGCTGCACCACCGCGGCGCGCGGGCTGGCCACCTCGCCGTGCTCGTAGGCGACGACCTGCAGGCGGCCGCGCGCCACTTCCAGCAACTCCCCCTGGCGCAGCAGGAAACCGGGCGAGGACGGCTTGCCGAAGCGGGCATTCCCCATGGCGAAGGTCTCGTAGAGCAGCACCCCGCCCGGCGCCAGGGCGTCCAGGAGGCGGGGGAACAGTGGCCGATGCAGGTAGTTCGCCACCACGATGCCGGCAAAGCGCCGGTTCGGCGGCAGCGGCCAGGGGTTGCCCTGCTCCAGGTCGGCGGCCAGCAGTTCGACGCCCGGCGTGCCGGCCAGATCGGCGACGCCGCGCAAGTCGATGTCGATGCCCAGCACCGGGTGCCCCAGGCGGTGGAACAGCCTCAGGTGCCGCCCCGACCCGCAGGCGAGGTCGAGCACCGGCCCGCCGGAGGGCACCAGCGGCGCGAACCGCTCGACCCAGGCGGAAGCGCTCTGCAGGACGGCGTGCGGGTGTGATTCGACCATGACTCTTCCCATATTTCCGGCATGCCAGCTTGGTGCTCCAACCGTTTGACGGGGCCGAGCCGGCGTGCTTGAACTATAAGCCGTCCACATCACCGCAACATCGGGATTTCCGAGGGGACATGATCCTCTTCGAGCTGAAATGCGCATCCGACCACCGCTTCGAGGCTTGGTTCCGCGATGGCGCCGCCTATGACGCGCAGGCCGCGGCCGGCACCATCGCCTGCCCGCTGTGCGGCGACACGCAGGTCGGCAAGGCCCCGATGGCGCCGCGCATCGCCAAGCGCCGCGGTGAGCCCGCCGAACCGGTGAAGACCGTCGCCGCTCCCGAGGGCGGGCCGGGGAATGCGAACGAGAAGGCGGTAGCCCTGCAGGCCGAGGTGCTGCGCCACCTGGGCGAACTGCGTCGCGCGGTGGAGGAGAACTGCGACTACGTCGGCGACCGCCTCGCCGAGGAGGCGCGGCGCATCCACTACGGCGAGACCGACCCCCGTGGCATCTACGGCGAAGCCAGCGCTGAAGACGTGGCCGAGCTCAAGGAAGAGGGTGTGACAATACATCGCATCCCTTGGTTGCCGCGCACCAATTCCTGACCGGTCCATACGCCCCCGAATAGCGTTTTCGTTTGTAGACCATCGATCCAGACGGTCGATTGCTTGGCATGCCCATCGTCGGGAACGCCCCCCGCCCGCTCCGTCAAGCGGCTTTTTAGTTTGCGTCGGCATCAAAAAGGTTGACGGAACGGTGTGTTGTAAAGACCATACGCGCCGAGTGTCTTAAACGACTCCAACAAAGCTCTCTGGCACTCGCGAGGGGACGCACGATGCAAGCAAACGCACAAAGAATTCTCGACAATCCCAAGTTCCAGGAGCTGATCGCCAAGCGCTCCGCGTTCGCGTGGACGCTGTCGGTGATCATGCTCGTCATCTACTTCGGCTTCATCCTTCTGGTGGCCTTCGGGAAGCAGTTCCTGGGCACGCCCATCGGTTCGGGCGTCACCACCTGGGGGGTTCCGATCGGCGTGTTCACCATCGTCTCGGCCTTCATCCTGACGGGCATCTACGTCCGCCGGGCGAACGGCGAGTTCGACGAGCTGAACCGTCAGATCCTGGAGGAGTCGAAGTAATGCGGTCCATCGTCACGCGCTTCGGCGCCGCCGCCGCGGCGGCCGGCGCCCTGCTGCCCACCGCCGCCCTGGCCGCCGCCGTCGAAGGCGCGGTCACCAAGCAGGCGACCAACTACGAAGCCATCATCATGTTCGCGGTCTTCGTGATCGCGACGCTCGGCATCACCTACTGGGCGGCGCGCCGCACCAAGTCGGCCAAGGACTTCTACGCGGCCGGCGGCGGCATCACCGGCTTCCAGAACGGCCTCGCCATCGCCGGCGACTACATGTCGGCCGCCTCGTTCCTCGGCATCGCCGGCCTGGTGTACAGCAACGGCTTCGACGGCCTGATCTATTCGGTGGGCTGGCTGGTCGGCTGGCCGCTCATCCTGTTCCTGATCGCGGAGCGCCTGCGCAACCTCGGCAAGTACACCTTCGCCGACGTCGCCTCCTACCGCTTCCAGCAGACGCCGATCCGCACGCTGGCCGCCTGCGGCTCGCTGGCCACGGTGACCTTCTACCTGATCGCCCAGATGGTGGGCGCGGGCAAGCTCATCCAGCTGCTGTTCGGCATGGACTACCTGTACGCCGTCGTCATCGTCGGCGTGCTGATGATCGCCTACGTGACCTTCGGCGGCATGCTCGCCACCACCTGGGTGCAGATCATCAAGGCCGTGCTGCTGCTCTCGGGCGCCTCGTTCATGGCCGTCATGATCCTCGCCAAGTTCGGCTTCAGCCCGGAGGCGCTGTTCAAGCGCGCCACCGAGGTTCACGCCAACGGCCTGAAGATCATGCAGCCGGGCACGCTGGTCACCGACCCCGTCTCCGCGATCTCGCTGGGCATGGCGCTGATGTTCGGCACCGCCGGCCTGCCGCACATCCTGATGCGCTTCTTCACGGTGTCGGACGCCAAGGAGGCCCGCAAGTCGGTGTTCTACGCGACCGGCTTCATCGGCTACTTCTACCTGCTGACCTTCACCATCGGCTTCGGCGCCATCGTGCTGCTGCTGAGCCCGAACGCCAACGGCGTGTACGAGTTCCTCGACGCGGCCAAGGTCGCGGCGGCGGGCGGCAAGGTGACCCCGGCCATGATCGTCGGCGGCACCAACATGGCGGCCATCCACACCGCGCATGCGGTGGGCGGCAATCTGTTCTACGGCTTCATCTCGGCGGTGGCCTTCGCGACCATCCTGGCGGTGGTGGCCGGCCTGACGCTGGCCGGCGCCTCGGCGGTGTCGCACGACCTGTACGCCTCGGTGTTCGCCAAGGGCCGCGCCTCGGAGCGTGACGAGATCCGCGTGTCGAAGATCACCACGGTGGTCATCGGCATCGTCTCGATCTTCCTGGGCATCGCTTTCGAGAACCAGAACGTCGCCTTCATGGTCGGCCTCGCCTTCGCCATCGCGGCGTCCGCGAACTTCCCGATCCTGCTGATGAGCATGTTCTGGAAGCGCATGACCACCCGCGGCGCGGTGATGGGCGGCTGGCTCGGCCTGATCTCGGCGGTCGTCCTGCTGGTGCTCGGCCCGACCGTGTGGAAGTCGGTGCTCGGCAACCCGGCCCCGATCATCCCGTACGACAACCCGGGCCTGTTCTCGATCACCCTGTCGTTCCTCGGCATCTGGTTCTTCTCGATCACCGACAACAGCCAGGCCGCCAAGGACGAGCAGCGCGCGTTCGACGCCCAGTACATCCGGTCGCAGACCGGCCTGGGTGCGGAGGGCGCCTCGGCCCACTAAGTACAGAAAGTCGCACCCGCTTCCGCACGTCGGGAACGTGGTGTAACCTCTGCGGCGCCCCAAGACCCGGTCTTGGGGCGCCTTTTTATTTCGCCTGCAGCGTGCGGAGACGGTCTTGCCCGAAGCGTTCGATTTCGCCGTGCCTCCGTTCGACCGGCTGACCCCGGACGAGCGCACGACCCTTGCCCGCTCGCTCGACATCGGCGTCTACACCGGGGACACGCCCGTGCTGGCCCGCGACGAGGCGGCGGACTGCCTTTTCATCGTGCAGAAGGGCCTCGTGCACGAGCGCCACCACGGCGAAACGGTGGCCGCCTTCGGCCCCGGCGACAGCTTCGACCTGCGCGCGCTGTTCGGCCGCGGCCCGAACCACAGCTTCGTGGCCACCGAGGACACCGTCTGCCACCTGCTGCCACGTCCCGTCCTGGTCGAGCTGGCGCGCGCCAACCCCGCCTTCGGCGAGCTGATCTGCGAGACCTTCGCCGAGCGCCTGCGCGCGGCGGCCAACGAGCGGTCGAACCGCGAGATGGCAGCGCTGACCATGGCCCGCGTGCGCGAGGCCTACCTGCACCCGCCCGTCTACGTCGAGGCATCGGCCACGCTGCGCGACGCCGCGCTCGCCATGAAGACGCAGCAGGCCAGCTCCGTGCTGGTCCGCGATGGCGCCCGCACCGGCATCCTGACCGGCACCGACCTGCGCGACCGCGTGGTGCTCGATGGACTGCCGGTGACCACGGCGGTCGGGCCGCTGGCGCGCTACGAGCTGATCGAACTGGACCGCGACGAGCTGCTGTTCAACGCGCTGATCCTGATGACCAAGCACTCGGTGCGCCGCATCGTCATCACCGAGGCCGGCCGGATCGCCGGCCTGCTGGAGCAGATCGACCTGCTCTCGGCGCTGTCCAACCACAGCCAGGTGATCGCCCTGCAGGTCGACCGCGCGGAGAGCACGGAGGACCTGCGCAAGGCCAGCGCCGACACCGTCGGCCTGATCCGGACGCTGCATGCGACCGGTGTGCGGGTGCCCTTCATCGCCGACCTCGTCACCGAGCTGAACCGCAAGATCTTCCGCCGCCTGTTCGAACTGGTGGCGCCGCCCGACCTGCTGGCGAACTCCTGCCTGCTGGTGATGGGCAGCGAAGGTCGCGGCGAGCAATTGCTGAAGACCGACCAGGACAACGGCCTGATTTTGCGCGACGGCTACGAGTGCCCGGATCTGCCGCGCATCACCGCCGACTTCTCGCGCCACCTGGAGGCGTTCGGCTATCCGCCGTGCCCCGGCAACATCATGGTCTCCAACCCGGAGTGGACGAAGTCCCTCTCCGCCTACAAGGACGCCATCTTCAACTGGATCCACCGGCCGGACGAGGCGGCGCAGCTGAACCTCGCCATCTTCTACGACGCGGCCGCGGTGGCCGGCGACGCCGGGCTGCTGGACGAGGCCCGGGGCTACCTGATGGCGCGGCTGTCGGACAACTCTGGCTTCTTCTCGCACTTCGCGCGGCCGACGCTGGCCTTCGACACGCCGTCGGGCCTGTTCTCGACCCTGTTCGACCGCCGTGGCGCCCAACCCATCGACATCAAGAAGGCCGGCATCTTCCCCATCGTGCACGGCATCCGCGCGCTGGCGCTGGAGAAGCACATGACGGAAACCAACACCGTCGAGCGGATCTGGGCGCTGGCCGACAAGCGGGTGCTCGACCGCAAGCTGGCCGGCGAGCTGGCCGAGGCCTTCACCTTCCTGTCCACGCTGCGCCTGAAAGCGCGCATCGACGCGGCGCACGAGGTGAAGATCGACAACACCGTCCGCCCGGCCGAGATGACCAAGCTGGACCGCGACCAGTTCAACGATTGCCTGGCCCTGGTGAAGGCGTTCAAGGAGTTCGTCTCCTACCACTTCCACCTGAACATGCACTGAGCGGGAGCCCGGAATGATCGCCCGCCTGCGCGGCCAGCAGCTCAGCGCCCCCGCCTACGACTTCCTGCTGTCCGAGGAGGACAGCGGCGAGGCGGTGGCGATCGCCTGCGAGGCCACCTCCTACGATCCGGCCAAGGCCGAGCTGCGTGCGCTGGCCGCGGTGCGCATCCGCGGCAACCGCATCCTGGCCAGCCGTCACGTCGCCGCGACCTTCCGGCCGGGCGAACCGCCGGAGCCCGCGCTCGACCGGTTCCTGCACCTGATCGGCAACCGGCCGCTGGTCGGCTACTACCTGGACTTCACGGTCGGGCTGATCGACCGTGCGGTGCAGCCGATGATCGGCATCCCGCTGCCCAACGAGCGCGTCGAGGTGTCGAGCCTGTACTACGAGAGCCGCCTGAAGGTGCCGGGCAAGAACGCGCTGAACCTGCGGCTCGACGCCATTCTCGGCGCGCTCGATCTGCCGGAGCGCGCCGGCGACGACGCCTATTCCAACGCCATCGCCGCGGCGATGGTGTACCTGCGCCTGAAGGCGGAGGAGTGATCACGCAGCCTCGGCTTGCGCCGGGGCTTCCCGGATGGTGAGGATGAAGCGGGTGCCGCCGCCGCGCTCGATGCGCAGGTCGGCGTGCGCCTGCCGCGCCAGCGACTGCACCAGCATCAGCCCGAGGCCACCGCGCCGCTTGCCGGCGGTGGGAGCGGGCGGCAGATCGGCGGGCAGGCCGACACCGTCGTCGTGCACCTCCATCCGCATGCCGTCTGTTCCCGGCCGCAGCGTCACCATCACATGGCCGGCGTGGCCGTCGGGGAAGGCGTGGCGCAGAGCGTTCGACACCAGCTCCGACGCGATCAGCGCCAGCGGCATGGCGCGGTCGACGTCGAGAATCCAGCCCTCCGCCTCCACGCTGACCCGCACCGGCGTCGGGCCGGACGCGCGGGCGAGGCTGTCGCAGAGCTGGCGCAGGTAGTCGGCAACGTTGATCCGCGCCGGCTCGTTCGAGCGGTAGAGCAGTTCGTGCACCAGACTCATCGACTGGATGCGGCGCAGACTCTCGTCGAAGGCGAGGCGCGAGCGCTCGTCCAACCGCGCCGCCTGCAGGCGCAGCAGGCTGCAGATGACCTGCAGGTTGTTCTTCACACGATGCTGGACCTCCTTGATCAGGATCTCCTTGTCGGCCAGCGCGCCCTCGAGGCGGTGATTGGCGTCCTCCAGCTCGCCGGTGCGCTGGCGGACATGCTCCTCCAGCGTGTCGTAGGCGTGCTGGAGCGCGTCCTCGGCCTCGCGCTCGCGGCGCGCCCGCTGGAGCGCGAGCAGGCCGATGCCGATCACCACCAACTCGGCGCCCAGCCCGTAGGCCGCGTAGGTGCCCAGCCGGCTCCGCCACTCGGCGCGGACGCTGGACAGCGGGATGGCCACGCCGGCCACCAGACCGTAGCCCTCGACGGCGCGCTTGGCGGTGATCGCCTCACCGTCGTTCGGGCTGTCGTCCGCCCCCTCGCCGCCGCTCTCGTGCGCCAGCACGGCGCCGTCGGCCCGTTCCAGCGTCACGATGGTGCGGTAGCCGATGTCGAAGGCGCGGTAGATCTCGCCAAAGCGGGCCGGCGACAGCGTCACCGTGACGAAGCCGCGGAAGCCGCCGGGCTCCGCCGGCAGCGGGCGGCTCAGCACCAGCAGTTCGCCGGTGCCGTCACGGCTGGCCTGGATGCGGCCGATGAACGGAACGGGACCGGTCGCGGTGCGGGCCGCCTGGAAATAGTCGCGGTCGGCGGCGCTGAGGCGCGGCGCCGGGTATTCCCGCGATCCCAGCACGGCGTTGCCCTCGGCATCGCCGATCCAGATCGACACCACCTGGGGCGCCGCCCCGGCGATCTCGGCCAGTCGCCCCCAGGCGGCGCGGTCGACGGGAAGGGGGGCGCCCGGCGGGCCGGCCAGTTCGATGGCGCGGCGCAGCGTCAGGTCGCCGATCTGGATCAGACGGGCGGCGTGCTCGGCCACCAGCAGGCTGACGTTGGCGGCCACGCCGGTGGCGCGGTCCATGGCCGCGTCGCGGTCGCGCCACGCGAACACCCCCAGCAAGCCGGCGGTGAGCAGGATCGACAACGCGCAGGCGATCATCACCAGCAGCGTGCCGGGCAGCCGGTAGAGCGGCGACGGGTGGGAGCGGAACGTGCGCAGCGGCATGGCGGCGGAGCGGCCTCTTCCGGGTGACGTGCTTCCAACATCGGCGTGCGGACGGCGTTCCTCGTGTTGAACCACGGCGCCGGGGTCCCTAATGTCGTGACGCCCCCCGGCAGGCGCCAGTTGGACAACGGAGCGACCCCATGAAGGTGAACGGCACGGCCTACCGCACGATCTGGCTGGCGCAGGACGGCTGGACGGTCGAGATCATCGACCAGACCAGGCTGCCGCACGATTTCGCGGTGGTCCGTCTGACCAATCTGGAGGAGGCGGCGCACGCCATCCGCGCCATGCTGGTGCGCGGCGCCCCGCTGATCGGCGCCACCGCCGCCTACGGCGTCGCGCTGGCGCTGCGGGCGGACGCCTCCGACGCGGCGCTCGACCGGGCCTGCGAGGTGCTGAACGCCACGCGGCCGACCGCGGTCAACCTGCGCTGGGCGCTGGAGCGCATGCGCCGCCACCTGCATGCCCTTCCGGTGGCGGAGCGCGTCGCCGCCGCCTACGCCGAGGCGGGCGCGGTGGCCGACGAGGACGTCGCCATCTGCCGCGCCATCGGCGAGCACGGCGCCGCGCTGATCCGCGAGGCCGCCAAGCGCAAGGCGCCCGGCGAGCCGGTGCACGTGCTGACCCACTGCAACGCCGGTTGGTTGGCGACGGTGGACTGGGGCACCGCGCTGGCGCCGATCTACGTCGCGTTCGAGGAGGGCATTCCGCTGCACGTCTGGGTCGATGAGACCCGCCCGCGCAACCAGGGGGCCAGCCTGACGGCGTGGGAGCTGAACCGGCACGGCGTGCCGCACACGGTGATCGTCGACAACGTCGGCGGCCACCTGATGCAACATGGGCAGGTCGACCTCTGCATCGTCGGCACCGACCGCACGACGGCCAGCGGCGACGTCTGCAACAAGATCGGCACCTACCTCAAGGCGCTGGCGGCGCACGACAACGGCGTGCCGTTCTACGTGGCGCTGCCCTCGCCGACCATCGATTGGCGCCTCGACGACGGTGTCAAGGAGATCCCCATCGAGGAGCGCCACGGCGCCGAGGTGACCGACCTGACCGGCATCACGAAGGACGGCCGCATCGAGACCATCCGCGTGACCCCGGAGGGCAGCGATGTGGCGAACTTTGCCTTCGACGTGACGCCGGCCCGTCTGGTCACCGCGCTGATCACCGAGCGCGGCGTCTGCCCGGCCTCACGGGAGGGGCTGCTGGGCCTGTTTCCGGAACAGCGTGCGGTGGCGTAACGGCCTTGGCGCCGTGAGCGGCATGCGCTATGCAGGTCCGCTCAAAACGGAGGCTATGACCCATGACCGATTGCCCCTGCGGCTCCGGCAAGACGCTCGAGGCGTGCTGCGGCCCGTACCTGTCGGGCGCCGCTCCGGCGCCGACGGCCGAGGCGCTGATGCGCTCGCGCTATTCGGCGTTCGCCGTGAAGAACGTCGACTACCTGCACGACACGCTGCTGCCCGAGACGCGCCACGACTTCAACCGCGAGCACGTCACCGACTGGGCCAACAACAGCGAGTGGACGGGCCTGGAGGTCCGGTCGACCGAGGCCGGCGGAACGCAGGACAGCGACGGCGTGGTCGAGTTCGTCGCCCGCTTCCGCGTGCAGGGCAAGGACTACGTCCACCACGAGACCAGCACCTTCAAGAAGCAGGACGGCGTCTGGTACTACGTGGACGGCATCATGGGCCAGCGGCCGCGCACCGCGCCGAAGGTCGGCCGCAACGATCCGTGCCCGTGCGGCAGCGGCAAGAAGTACAAGAAGTGCTGCGGGGCGGCGGCGTAACGCCGCCCTCCCTTTTTCCCCTTGAGCCCTACTTCAGCATCAGCTTGGCCAGCTTGTCCGGCAGGGCGCCCTCCAGCGCCAGCAGATGGGCCTTCAGCAGGCTGGCCACCGCCATGGCGTCGGTGATCTCGCCGCGCATGGCCATCCCGTAGGCTTCGCGGAAGGGGACCCGGCGGATCTGCAGTTCCTCGGTGTCCTCGGGCTCGGCGAGGCCCTGTTCCAGGTCCCAGGCCAGGAAGGTGTGCGCCACCTCGTCGGTGATGCTGTTCGACAGGTGGACGGTGAGCAGCGGGTGCCAGTGACGGGCGGTCAGGCCGGTCTCCTCCAGCAGCTCGCGCTGCGCCGACTCCAGCGGCGGCACGCCCGGCTTGCCGCCGCCCTCCGGGATCTCCCAGCTGTAGGTCTTCAGCGGAAAGCGGTACTGGCCGACCAGCGTGGTGCAGCCGTCGGAATCGATGGGGATGATGCCGGTGGCGATGTGCTGAAGGTGCACCACCCCATAGATGCCCGGCTTGCCCTTGGGGTTGAGCACGTCGTGCTCGACCACGCGGATCCACGGGTTTTCGTAGATCGGCTTGGTCAGAAGGATCGTCCAGGGATTGCCGGTCTTGTCGGGCACGCGGGGCCTCCGTCGGTTGCGGGCGGACTATAGGCAGTGCGGCACGGTGCCGCAACGCGCCGCTTCGGTCGTACCCCGCCCGCCATCCGCGGAGCCGCAGCAGAACGCGTTTCCTCGTTCCTTCGAATACCAAGAGAATCCGTGGAAACTTATCGTAAAACAAAAATACTTGAACCGGACACGGATCGAACTTACCACTTTATTGCAGGAAGGTAACGGGCGTTGCATTTTTCGTAAAATGCATCCCGGATTTTCTGCTTGCCGCGTGTTGCCGAAGCGCGACCGTTCCTTTTCGGTGAGCTGGAGAAGCCGGTGGATCCGAACGACATCCAGCGCTGGTTGAACCCGGATTGGCGGGACCGGCTGGAGGCGTGGTGGGAGGGCTACGACCTCGCGCACCTCTACGCCCAGGCCAAGGAAGCCAAGGCGATGCGCGCCGCGCGCTGGGAACTCAAGCCCTCGCCGCGCCGGCTGGAGACCGTGGCGGCGACAGAACCGCCGCCCGCCATTCTCATCGACGACCCACCTCCCGTCCCCCCGGAATTTGACGAGGACCCCGAGGTCCGCCAGCTCGAAGGGCTGGACATCGACCGCCGCGGCAAGCCCGTCTGGTCGGTGGAGCAGGTGCGCGGCGCGCAGATGCTGTGGGGGGACGACTTCGTCGGCCCCGGCGATGCCCAGTTCATGGTGGACGCGGTGCGCCCGTTCGGGCTGAACCCGGCAAAGAGCGTGCTGGACTGCTCGGCCGGGCTGGGCGGCGCGGCGCGCGCCATCGTCGGCGCCTACGACACCTGGGTGACGGCACTGGAGCCGTCACCGCTGCTGGCCAAGCTGGGCCAGCGCCGGTCCGAGGCGCTCGACCTCGGCCGCAAGGCGCCGGTGATGCCCTACGACCCGGAGAGCTTCAACCCGGCGGGCAGCTACGACCTCGTGCTCGCCGACCGCATCCTGCACCGGGTGCGCGACAAGGGGCCGTACCTCGACCATCTGTGTGAGTGCGTGAAGCCCAGGGGGTCGGCGCTGCTGATGGACTACGTCATCGACGGCGCGCCCGCCTCGTGGGACAGCTGGAACGCCTGGAAGGACACCGAGCCTCTGGAGCTCTACCCCTGGACCGCCCAGCGCATGAAGGACGAGCTGGTGCAGCGGAACATGGACGTGCGCATCGTCGAGGATATCACCGCCAAGCTGCGCCGCCTGATCGTCGAGCGCGTCCGCTGGCTGGCCGACGCGCTGCAGAACGCAACGGCCGACCGCGGCCTGATGGCCGGCCTCGCGCGCGAGCTGCAGCTGTGGTGGGCGCGCCTCAAGGTGCTCGGCCACGGGCTGCGGTACTATCGCTTCGTCGCGCTGAAGCCGGCCTGAACGCCTCAGTCGTACTTGCGCACGTCGTCGATGACCTTGCCGTCGTTGGGCAGGCTGCCCGGCGGTTCGATCTCGACGCGGCCCTTCAGCTTGGTGACGGCGGCCAGCGTGTCGGCCACCGCGGCCTCCAGGCCGGGCTCCGGCACCGCCTCGATCTTCAGCAGCATGGTGTCGGCATCACCCGGGCGGTCGACCACAAGGCGGGCGCGCAGCACGTCCGGATGGCGCTTCAGCACCTCGGCGATCTGGCGCGGATGGACGAACATGCCCTTGACCTTGGTGGTCTGGTCGGCGCGGCCCATCCAGCCCTTGATGCGCGTGTTGGTGCGCCCGCACGGGCTGGTTCCCGGCAGCACCGCCGACAGGTCGCCGGTGGCGAAGCGGATCAGCGGGTAGACGCCGTGGCTCGGCACGGTGATGACCACCTCGCCGACCTCGCCGTCCGGCACCGGATCGCCGGTGCCGGGGCGGACGATCTCCAGGATCACCTCCTCGGCCACCACGAGGCCCTCGCGCGCCGTCGTCTCGTAGGCGATCAGGCCGAGGTCGGCGATGCCGTAGCTCTGGTACACCTGGATGCCGCGCTCGGCGTAGAAGGCGCGCAGCGGCGGCAGGAAGGCGCCGCCGGTGACGTGGCCGATGGTCAGCGAGGGCAGCGCGACGCCCAGCTCGTCCGCCATCTCGAGGATGATCTTCAGGTAGTCGGGGGTGCCGACGTACGCGGCCGGCTTCAGCGCGGCGATCACCTGCACCTGCTGCTCGGTGTTGCCGGTGCCGGCGGGAAAGACCGGGCAGCCGATGGCGTGCGCGCCGGCTTCGAACATGCGGCCGGCCGGGGTGAAGTGGTAGGCGAAGCAGTTGTGGACGATCCGCCCCTTGCGCACGCCGCTGGCGTACAGCGCGCGCGCCGTGCGGTAGTGGTCGCCGCCTTGGCCCTCCGGGTCGAAGATCGGCCCCGGCGAGCAGAAGATGCGCGCCAGATCGCCGGCCGGAACGCCGGTCAGCCCGCCGAACGGCGGCTCGGCCGCCTGCATCTCGGTCAGCTCCGACTTGCGGGTCACCGGCAGGGCGGCCAGCGCGGCGCGGCTGGTGACGGCGGCGGCATCCACCTCGGCCAGCAGCCGGGCATAGGCCGGCGCGTTCGCCTTGGCGTGCGCGATGTGGCCGGGCAGCGCCGCCATCAACGCCGCCTCGCGCGCCTGCGGGTCGCGGGTTTCCAGGGTATCGTAGTGCTCGCCGCTCATGTGCGTTTCCGTTCCCAGGCTTCTTGTCGTTGCCGGCAACGGTAGCGTGGCGCCCGGCCCCGCACAAGGGGCGCTCCGAGGGGAATGGGAACGGCGATGGCCCTCTCCCGGTGGGGCCGGGAGAGGGCTTCTGGACTCAGCCGGCGCGCATGTGGGTGACGAACTGGTTCACCTGGGTGCCCAGCGTGCGCACCTCGTCGGCCACGGCGGTGGAGGCGTCCAGCACCTTGTGCGCCGACTGCCCGGCGTCGGCGGCGGCCTTGGCCACGATGTCGATGTTCTCGCGCACGTGGCGGGTGCCGTCCGCCGCCTCGCCGACGTTGCGGGCAATCTCGCGGGTGGCGGCGCTCTGCTGCTCGACCGCGGCGGCGATGGTCGCGGCGATCTCGTTGATCGCGCGGATCGTCCCGGCGATCGAGCGGATGGCGCCCACCGACTCCTGCGTCGCCGTCTGCATCGCGGCGATCTGCTGCGCGATGTCCTCGGTGGCCTTGGCGGTCTGGGTGGCGAGGTTCTTCACCTCGCTCGCCACCACCGCGAAGCCCTTGCCGGCATCGCCGGCCCGCGCCGCCTCGATGGTGGCGTTCAGCGCCAGCAGGTTGGTCTGACTGGCGATGTCGGAGATCAGCTGCACCACCTCGCCGATCTTCTGCGCCGCGTCGGACAGTCCTTCCACGGTGTGGTCGGTCTTCTCGGCGTCGGTGGCCGCCTGCCGGGCGATGCGGCTGGAATTGCTGACCTGCTGGCCGATCTCCTGGATCGAGGCGGACAGCTGTTCGGTCGCCGCGGCCACCGCCTCGACGCTGCCGGCAGCCTGCTGCGATGTGGCGGCGGCGGTCGCCGCCTCGCCGGTGGTCTGCTCGGCGGTGCGGGTCATGCTCTTGGCGACGTCGTGCATCTCGTCGGCGGCGCGCGACACGCGGTCGAGCACCCCGCGCACCCCCTTCTCGAAGCTGTCGGCCATCTCCAGCAGCATGCGGCGGCGTTCCTCGGCGGCGCGGGTGCGCTCGGCCTCGGTGCGGGCGGTGGCCTCGGCGGCCTGCCGTGCGGTGTCGCGGAACACCACCAGTGCCTGCGCCATGTCGGTGATCTCGTCCGACCCGCCCTGCGGGATGGCGGCGTCGAGCTGGCCGCCGGCGATGGTGCGCATCGCTTCGGCCAGACGCTGGATGCGGGCGACGATGACGCGGCCCACCGTGTACCAGGCCAGCAGCACGGCGCCGACCAGGCTGCCGACGGCGAAGGCGATCAGCCAAACCCGGCCCCGCTCGATGGCGGCGCCGGCCTCGGCCGCGGCTTGGTCGGTCTCCGCCTGCATGGCGGCGACCTGCTCCTCGACGGTCCTGGAGAGCTGGGCGGCGAGCGCCCGGTTCTCGCCCAGCACCTTGGCGGCCTCGGCCTGCGCGGCCAGTTCGGCCTCGCGCAGGGCGAACAGGTTGATGTCGCCGCGGCGGCCGAAGGCGATCAGGCGGTGGACCGCCTTGTCGAGGTCCTGCCCCGCTGCCCCGCCGAGAGCCTTCAGGCGCTCCTCCACCGCCTTCGCGGCGCCGTCGAAGCGGGTGCGCAGCACGCCGACGCGCTCGGCGTCGGGGGCCTGCGCCGCCTCGTTCAGCGCACCAGCCAGCAGGTTGCCAGAGGCGGCCAGCTCCAGGTACACGCGCAGCTGCGGCAGGCCGGTGACCAGCACCTCGTTCAACGAGTCCTTGGTCTCGGTCAGCACGGTGTCGATGGCGATCTTGATGCGGCCGCGGGCGCGCATGACCAGCGTGTCGAACTCGCCGGTCATCTCCTGGGCACGGCCGCGGACGGCGGCGCCAGCCGTCTGGGCGCGCTCGTTGAAGGAGGAGCGTTCGACCAGCGAGATGTCGGTGCGCAGCGCCTCCTTGCGCATCTTCACCGGCCCTTCCGGGCTGTCGATCAGGTGGTACAGCTCTTCGACCTGGGCCTTCATCTTGTCGCCGCCGATCCAGTCCGACGGCTTTGCGAGCCACGAGAACAGCGAGGAGGCGGCGCGCGTGATCTCCATCTCCTGGGTGAGGAGCTGGCCCATGTCCTCCGAGGCGGCGGCGCGCTCCCCGGCGTCGGCCAGCACCAGCAGCTGGGTGCGGATCTCGTACACGGCGATCAAGTCGCTCAGCGCCTGATCCATGCTCTTCAGCTCGACCTCGGTGAAGTTGAGCAGGGAGTCGCCCTTGGCGCGCAGTTGCTCACCCGAGCGCTCGACCAGCGGGGCCAGGGTGGCCAGGAAGGCCTCGTGCGTCTTGGCCAGATCGGTGAGCGCGCCCATGCGGCGGTCGCGCACCTCGATACGGCGGGTCAGGGCGGCGTTCTGGCGCTCCAGCGTGCCGATCATCGCCTGCGCCTGCGCCTTCACCTGCCCCAGCTGCGGGTCGTTTGCGCGGCTGCGCGCCAGATCGTCCACCAGCCCGATCAGACCGCGGGCGCGGGCCAGGATCTGCTCCGCCAGCTCCTGCCGGCGCGCCTGGCTGTCAGCGGATTCCAGGGTGGGGGCGGCGGCGGCGACGCTGCTGCTCTCGGTGGACAGGCGCTTGGCCAGCGCCATTTCCGGCAGCTTGACGCCGACGATGCGGGTCAGCGGCGCCTCGACCGCGGAAAACGACATCAGGCCGACCAGACTGGCGGCCACGGTCATGCCGGCGATCCCGGCGAAGGCGAGGAGCAGCTTGGCCCGCACGCCGAACCGGCGCGCGCCTTGCTCCATCGGGCTGACACTGGCGGTCATGGGAGTTCCCCTTCCCTACGCTCTTTAGTTTTATGTCTGCTCTGTAATAGAGTTTTGTTTAGCGTGCCGACTGCGGGTGGACAAACCGTTAACGGCCCAAGGTTTTTTTGTCGCGGGAGGGTCACGAGGCGCTTGCAATGCGGCGGCTCCGCCGCTATGTTCCCCGCCCGACGCCGCAGTAGCTCAGGGGTAGAGCAACTGATTCGTAATCAGTAGGTCCGGGGTTCAAATCCCTGTTGCGGCACCACTCTAAGGCCCTGGAAGGTAACGCCTTCCGGGGCCTTTCCATGTGCGCTATCGGCATCTTTGGGAATGCCAGTAAGCACCCGGCAAGCACGGGAACACCAATCCTGCGGCGGGGGCCCATCATGTTCTGGATTGCAGGGGCCATATCCAACAGCGCACACGCGGCCAGTTGGCCAGTTCCATAGTCAAACCGGACACCGCTTTCAACAAAAGCAATCATCCAGTCCGTCAGGGGCTGCCGAAGCGCTATGCCTTCAGATCGGAATTCTTCGATACCGAGCAATGCAAGAGCGTGCAAAATCAGCCGTTCGTCACCATGGTGAACTCGTCTCATCTGAAGTCGTAAGCACGCCGGTGCTCGGCTTCAGCATAACAAGTCCGGCGGCAAGGGATAGAGCGGCCACGCCTCCGACCCGCCTCATGGACCGGTCGTTTCCAGGCACCGGACAGCTGTGCTAGGGTGCCCCCATCATTTGCAATCATCGGTTGGCCTGCCATGTTCGGGAAGCTTACGGGCAATGGGCCCGACCTCGGTGTTGCGCGGAGCGCTCGCCCGGCCGGCCGGCTCAACGGGGCTGAGCGGCTCTACCAGATCCCGATCGACAGCACCGTGCCGGATCTTCTGAAGCCGGCCCAGGAGGAACTGCCGTGAACGTCCTGTTCCCGGCCAATACCGGCCAGCGCTACTACGACATCCACTTCCGCAGCGTGCTGGAGGTGCTGCGTCACGGCGGTGCCCATGTGGAGTTGGAGGAGATCCCGTCAGAAAGCGAGACGCTGATCATCGTCAACATCGACGGCCAATGGACGCTCTTCGACTGCTCCGACGCCGGCCTCTGGCGTTCAGATAGCCGCTTCCCAGTCTTCAAGTTCCACCACCGCACCGACGAGCGCTACGCCAACGTCTTCCCGTTCGCACCGGTGTCCTTCTTCAACTGGGTCGGGTTCGGATGCCTGCGCGCCGAGGTCGCCTATGACCCGGCCCGTGCCATGACCATCGCCATGCGCCAGCGCCCCTACGGCAACGCCGTCGAGCGGCGCAACGCGGTCCTCGCCCAACTGCGCGCGGCGTTCACCGACCGGCTGGCCTGCGATCTGCTCCCGCAACCGGCGTTCTGGCGGAACGTGTCCAGCATCCGGCTGGCGGTGTGCGTGCCGGGGCAGAACAACAACATGCTGGACCGCGGGCAATACCAGTACATGGCGCTGGGAGCCGCGACGGTGTCGCCGTACCTGCCGGAGCTGCTGCCCTTCGATGCCACGCTGGACGGCTGCTACATCCCCTGCCGCGACGACTACGCCGACCTCACGGCGGTCATCGACGGCATTGACGACGAGGCGCTGCTGGCTACCGGACGGCGGGCGGCCGATCTGTTCCAGCGGACCTCGATGCCCGACCGTCTGGTCGAGTGGGTCGACCGCTGCCTGGCCCGGTACCGGGCTCTTTGAGCTTCCTCGTCCAGGCAGACCGCGGCGACAGCGAAGGCCGCTGGTCCCGAATCCGGCACCAGTTTCGAAGGCCCCGGAGCGCTCGGCGCTCCGGGGCCTTCTTCTGCATCAATGACCGCCGAAATGCAGGGCGGTCGGCGCCAGCCAGCCGATCACCGTGATGGCCGTCCCCAGCACGCCCAGGCCGGCCGATAGCCACGCCAGCGGCAGGAAGCCGGTGATCACCGTCGCCGAGGCCAGCACGATGGCCAACTGGAAGGCCGCCGAGCCGTACTCGAACATATGGTAGGCGGACAGGGAGGTGTCGCGGATCGCCTCGGCCTGCTTGGCGCGCGCCGCCAGCTCCTTGCGGCCCTCCTGGGTCTCGGGCTCGGTGTCGTAGCGCTGAGCGGCCTGGTTCCAGCTGTCCACCTGCTTCTGCAACGCCGCCTTGCGCTCGTCGGGCAACTCGGGGGTGATCTGCAGCTTCACCTCCTCGGCGGCGGTGCGCATGGTGGTCATGCGGATGGTCTTGGCCTGGAAGAAGGCCCAGAGGTTCGATGCCTCGACGTTGCGGTTCAGCGCCTCGGTCTGCGCGCTCTTGCCGGCGGCTTCGGAGATGGCGAGCAGAGCCGCCAGACCGGCGATCATCAAACCGATGCGGCGGTTGGAGGAATGGCCGCCGTGCGCCGCCTCATGGGCCTTCTCGTGGTGTTCGAACGCTTCGGACATCTCGTGTTTCCTTGTGCTGGCCGAAACCGGTGAGCGGGGGGAGGATGCCGTCTCGCGCCGTCTCGCGCTACCCCGTTCGCGTGAGGCTTGCGCGGGGACCGGCGGACCCGGTATCAGGGTTCCCCGTTCCACCAGACCCGTGAGTGAGAAATCCATGCGCGCCTTTGACGGCCAGCATTCCGACAACGTCGCCATCAAGCGCACCCGCGAGCAGAAGGAGCGCGCGCTGCGCGAGATGAAGGAGCAGCTGGCCACGCTGAAGAGCCATGCGGCCCCGGCGATCCGCGAGGCGTTGGTCAAGCGCATCGCCGAGATGGAGGCCGACCTGAAGGCGCCGCCGCCCAGCCGCAACGACCGCGGCCCGCGCTCCGGCGACCGGCCCGGTGACCGAACCGGTGACCGCAACGCCGATCGGGGCGGCTTCCGCAGCCCGCGGCGGGGATGAGCGGCGAACCGGCGGCGGCCGGCCGCACGCGCGTCTGGGACCAGCCGTGGTTTCTGCTGCTGCCGGCCCCGCTGTTCTGGTCGGGCAACTTCGTGCTCGGCCGCGCGGTGGCGGACGCGGTGCCGCCGGTGGCGCTCGCCTTCTGGCGCTGGACGCTGGGGGCGCTCATCCTGCTGCCCTTCGCACTGCCCTACCTGCGGCGCGATCTCGCCGTCATGCGGCGGCACTGGAAGATCATCGTCCTGCTGACCGTGCCGGGCATCGCGGTCTTCAACACCTTCGCCTACATCGGGCTGGGCCACACCACCGCGCTCAACGGGGTGATGATCCAGTCCAGCATGCCGGTGATGATCGTCGGCATGAGCTTCCTGTTCTTCCGCGACACCGTCACCCCGGTGCAGGCGCTGGGCATCGCGGTGTCGCTGACCGGCGCCATGACGCTGGTGTCGCGCGGCGATCCGGCCGCGCTCGCCAATCTGCGCTTCAACGTCGGCGACCTGTGGATCCTGGCGGCCTGCGTCGCCTACGCCGCCTACACCGCGCTGCTGCGCCGCCGGCCCGGCGTGCACGGCTTCAGCTTCATCGTCGTGACCTTCCTGCTGGGATCGGCGATGCTGCTGCCCTTCATGGTGTGGGAAGGGTTGAGCGGGCGGCCGCTGCAACTCACCCTGACCTCGGTGGCGGCCATCGGCTACGTCGCGGTGTTCCCGTCGATCCTCGCCTACATCGCCTTCAACCGGGCGGTGCTGCTGCTGGGCGCCAACCGGACCGGGCTGTCGATCCACCTGATCCCGGTGTTCGGCAGTATCCTCGCCATGCTGTTCCTCGGCGAACGGCCGCAGTGGTTCCACGCGGCCGGCATCGCCCTCATCGCGGCGGGCGTGGTGCTGGCGACGCGCCGTCCTCATGCGAACGGCGCCTGATGGAAGCCATCAGGCGCCATTGATATCAGACGTAGCCGAGGCGGCGCGGCAGCCAAAGCGAGATCTCGGGGAACGCGACGATCAGCGCCAGCGCCCCCACCATCGCCGCCACCATCCACAGCACCCAGCGCACCGTCGATTCCATGCTGATGCCCGCCACGCGGGTGGTCACCATCAGGTTGACGGCCATGGGCGGCGTGAACTGGCCGATGGCGAGGTTGGTGGTCAGCATCACGCCGAACCACACCGGGTCCCACTGGAACGCCGTCATGATCGGCGTCAGCAGCGGCAGCAGGATCAGGAAGATCGACACCGCGTCCAGCAGCATGCCGAGGCCCAGCAGCGCCAGGTTCATCAGCAGCAGCACCGTGATCTCGTTGCCGGTCGCCGCCACCGCCGCCGCGGCCACCCGGTCGAAGGCGCCCATGGTCGAGCCGGCCCAGGCGAACACGCTGGCCAGCGCGATGATCAGCAGCACCACCGCCGACATCTCGGCCGCTTCGGCCAGCACGTCGTAGACCATGCGCCAAGTCAGCGTGCGGTAGACGAAGACGCCCACGGCGAACCCGTAGAACACCGCGACCACGGCGGCCTCGGTCGGCGTGAAGATGCCGGCGCGCAGGCCGCCCAGGATGATGACCGGCGCCAGCAGTCCCCAGACGGCGCCCTTCAGGCTGGCCCAGAAGGGCGGGCGCGGCCCGGCGTCGGCGAGGCCGAATCCGTGCTTGCGCGACAGCCACACGGTCGGCACCACCAGCGACAGGCCGGCCAGGATGCCGGGGAACAGGCCGGCGGCGAACAGCGCCGGCACCGAGGCCTGCGGCACCAGCACCGAGTAGATGATGAACGCCACCGATGGCGGGATCAGGATGGCGGTCGCCGCAGCGGCGGCGATGACGCTGGCCGAGAACGGGCTGGGGTAGCCGGCCTTGCGCATGCTGGGGATCATCACGGTGGCGACCGCCGCGGCGTCCGCCGGGCCGGAGCCGGAGATGCCGCCCATCACCATGCACACCAGGATCGCCACCACGGCCAAGCCGCCGTTCTTCGACCCGACGATGGACGAGGCAAAGGTGACGATCTGCTTGGCGACGCCAGCGCGCTCGAAGATCAGGCCGGCGAGGATGAACACCGGGATGGCGAGCAGCGGGTACTTGGCGATGCCGGCGTAGACGTTGGTCGGCACCGACAGGATGCCGAGGCCCGCCTCGCCGATCGCCAGAGTGCCGGCGAGGCCCAGGGCGACGCCGAGCGGCGAGCCCAGCAGCATCAGCACCAGGAAGCCCAGGAAGAGCAGGGTCATCGCCATGGCTCAGACGCTCCGGCGCAGGATGCGGGCCATGCGGCCGAGGATGCGGAGCGCCACCACCACGGACAGCACCGGCATCCACACCGTGTAGAGCCATTGCGGGTTGCCGAGGCCGGGCGAGGTCTCCTCGAAGCGCCATTGGTCGTAGGTGAGCCGGCCGCCGTACCAGATCAGGAAGCCGAACATCACCAGCGCCGCGCCCCAGGCGATGGTATCGGTGACGCGACGGACCGGGGCGGGCAGGCGATCGGAGACGAAGGTGATGCGGATGTGCCGGTCGGCCGCCGCGGCGACCGCGGAGCCCAGCATGGTCATCACCACCATCAGGAAGATCGAATACTCCTCGGTGAAGGCGAAGGAGTAGTCGGTGAAGTAGCGTGCCAGCACGTTGGCGAAGGTGATGACGCACAGCGCCGCCATGGCGAGCGCCGACAGCGCGCGCTCGATGGTGATCGGTACGCGGGTCTCAGGGGCGTCGGTGGCAAGACCGGCTTCGAGGAGGTCGGAACTCATGGGGGCTCTGTTCGATGAAGATGTTTGCCCCCTCCCGACCTCCCCCCGCCGGGCGGGGGAGGAGATAAAGCCCTCCCCGGCTAGGCCGGGGAGGGTTGGGTGGGGGTGATTGCGGTAGATTACTTCCGCGCGGCGATCGACTCTTCCGCCTGCTTGACCAGCGCCGGGCCGACGGTCTGGACCCACTTGTCGAAGACCGGGCGGGTCGCCTTCTGGAAGGCCTTCTGCTGGTCAGGAGTCAGCTGCACCACGTCGACGCCCTGCGCCTTGATATCCTTGATCAGGCTGTCGTCGGTGGCGGTGATGCCCTTGCGGGCCAAAGCGATCCCCTCCTGGCCGGCCTGCAGGGCGGCGGCGCGCACGGCCTCCTGGTCTTCCTTGGACCAGCTGTTCCAGACCTCCTTGTTGACCACGAAGATCAACGGGTCGGCGACGTAGCCCCACAGCGTCAGGTGCTTCTGGTTCAGCGTCGGCAGTTTGGCGGCGGTGAAGATCGCCAGCGGGTTCTCCTGGCCGTCCACGGCGCCGGTGGACAGCGCCGGCTGCGCATCGGCCCAGCTCATCTGCGTCGGGTTGGCGCCCAGCGCGGTGAAGGTGTCGAGGAACAGCGGCGAGCCGACGACGCGGATCTTCAGGCCCTTCAGGTCTTCGGGCGTGGTCACGGCCCTCTTGGAGTTGGACAGCTCGCGGAAGCCGTTCTCGCCCCAGGCCAGCGGCACCACGTCCTTGGTCGCCAGCAGGTCGAACAGCTGCTTGCCGACCGGGCCCTGGGTCAGCGCGTCAATGGCCTTGTGGTCCGGCATCAAGAAGGGCAGAGCGAAGAGGTTCAGCTCCTTCACCTGCGGCGACCAGTTAATGGTCGAGCCGACGGCGAGGTCGATGACGCCCTGGCGCAGCGCGGTGAATTCCTTGGTCTGGTCGCCGTTCACCAGCGACGTGCCCGGGTACATCTTGATGTTGATGCGCCCGCCGGTCTTCTCCTTCACCAGCTCGGCCCAGCGGTCGCCGGAGACGCCCCAGGGGAACGGTTTGCCCAGCACGGTGGACAGCTTGTATTCGGCCTTGTAGTCCGCGGCCACCGCGGCGCCCGGCAGAACGAGCGCGGCCAGCGCCAGACCGGCCAACAGCGCCTTCATCGACTTCATTGCGGCATCCCTCCCTTTGGTCATGCCATTTCCATTCGGAGGCGGATGGTATCAGGCATGATCGCGCCAAGCCACAGTCGGTATGCGCAACAGAGTTGCCCCGTTTGACCCACACAGGGGCTTGACCGACAATGCCAGCGGTCTATGGCGGGGAGGGGCGGATGCGCGCGGGATGGTGGATGGCGGTGTTGCTGGCACCCACGGGCGCGTGGGCCGCCGAGGCACCGGCGGTGATGCTCGGCACCAACCCCAGCGAGTGTCAGATCGCTCGCGCGCTGCTGGGCTCGGCACCGCCGGGCTGCCCGCCGGCCCTCGTGGTGATGCCGGCTTCCCCCGCCGCCCCGGTGGAGCCGCCCCCGGCACCGGTGCCGCCGCCGGTCGTCGTTGCGCCGGCGGCGCCGGCGCCAGCGACGGTGGTGGAGCGGACCGCGGCATTCCTCATCAACTTCGACTTCGGCTCGGCGCGCATCCGGCCCGAATCGCAGGCGGTGCTCGACCGCGTGGCGGCGGTGATGGCGGCCCCGGGAGCGGAGACGGTGCGCTTCCGCATCGTCGGCCACACCGACGACGTCGGTTCCGACGCCGGAAACCTGGAGCTGTCACGCCGGCGCGCGGCGGCGGTGAAGGACTATCTGGTGCGTGTCCGCAGGATCGCCGCCGCCCGGCTGGATGCTGCGGGCATGGGCAAGCGCGCCCTCATCGACCAAGCCAATCCACGCTCACCCGAAAATCGACGCGTCGAAATCGTCGCTCTGCAAGTAAACGGGTAAGTACCCTCTTCCAAGGAGGAGGTATGCCGCCGGTACAGGTCCGGCGTTTACGCGCGGTTAATCGAATCAGCCCGAAGCTTTGCGGGAAACATGGTTGCGCTTCCCTTGCGGAGACTTGGGCTTGGCCATAAGCCC
This sequence comes from Azospirillum sp., assembly GCF_050789165.1. Taxonomy (NCBI): domain Bacteria; kingdom Pseudomonadati; phylum Pseudomonadota; class Alphaproteobacteria; order Rhodospirillales; family Azospirillaceae; genus Azospirillum; species Azospirillum sp. The sequence continues at coordinate 55,103 of NZ_JBOZRT010000038.1, read as the reverse complement.
GCGGGAAGCGCTCTTGGAGATTGTGCCGTGGCCCAGTCCGTTTCTCGCGCCCTTCACGCCATCAAGCGCTACAACGCGCAGCCCGAACAGATCGATCAGACGATCCTGTCGGCCATCAACGTCACGCTCTGCCTCGCCTCGGGCGGCAACGACCGCGTCGCCGAGGGCTTCAACGCCGATGTCGCGCTCAGCGGCCGGGGCTTCTGTCCGGCTCACTGAGCGCGCCCGTTATCCTTACACGTGGCTGGAGGACAGGATCTCCTCCGCCTCTTCGCCGGTGCCGCGGCCCGGCAGCAGGGCGTTCAGCAGCACGCCCAGCAGTGCCGACAGCGCCATCGACGACACCACGAAGCCGCCGTCGCCGAACTTGAGCGAGGCGCCGCCGATGCCGATCACCAGGATGGTCGAGGAGATCAGCAGGTTGCGCTTGTCGCCCAGGTCGACCTTGCCCTCGATCAGCGTGCGGATGCCCGAGGACGCGATGACGCCGAACAGCGCGATCGACACGCCGCCCATCACCGCCGTCGGGATGGTCGCCAGGAAGGCCGACAGCTTGCCGACGAAGCCCAGGATGATCGCCATGGTCGCCGCCCCGCCGATGACCCAGACGCTGAAGATGCGCGTCACCGCCAGCACGCCGATGTTCTCGCCGTAGGTGGTGGCCGGCGGGCCGCCGATGGCGCCAGCAACCATCGTGGCGACGCCGTCGCCGAGGATCGAGCGGTGCAGGCCCGGATCCTTGATGAAGTTGCGCCCCACGACGCGGCTCAGCACGATCTGGCCGCCGATGTGCTCGGCGATGGTGACCAGGGCGACCGGCGCGATCATCAGGATCATGGCGATGACCGAGGTGCCCTCCTTCATGTTCGAGAACAGCAGGTGGAAGTTCGGCACCTGGAACCACGGCGCGTTGGCGACCAGGGTAAAGTCCACCAGCCCGGCGGCCAGCGCGCCGAAGTAGCCGGTGACGATGCCCAGCAGGATCGGCACCACGGTGAAGAAGCCGCGCAGAACGATGGAGTAGACGAAGATGCTGCCCAGCGTGAACAGCGCGATCAGGAAGTGCGGCAGGCTGTAGGCGCCGCCGCCCGCCGTGTTCTGCGCCATGCCCACGGCCACCGAGGCGAGGCCCAGCCCGATCACCACGATCACCGGACCGATGACGATCGGCGGCAGGATGGCGAGCAGCCAGCGCACGCCGAAGCCCTTGATCAGGAAGGCGACGATCACGTAGACCGCGCCCGCCGCGCACGCGCCGACCAGGGCGCCGCCGGTGCCGCCGATGGCGGTGGCGGTGAGGATCGGCCCGATGAAGGCGAAGGACGAGCCGAGATAGGCCGGCAGCCGCCACCTGGTGAAGCCCAGGTAGATCAGCGTGCCCAGCCCCGACGACACGAGGCCGACCGCCGGGTCCAGCCCGGTGAGGATGGGGACCAGCACGTTGGCGCCGAACATGGCGAACAGGTGCTGCAGGCTGAGCAGGACGAAGGTGGCCGGCGCCGGACGCTCGTGGACGTCCAGCACCCGGTCGCGGGTGACGGCGGTCATCGGTGGCTGGTTCCTGAACCCTGTTTGAAGTAGCGACCGATACCGCGGGGTGACGCCCGCGTCAAACACTTGCCCTCTGCCCCATGCCGGGAATGGGTCAGGCGTGCTTGTGGATCACGTCCAGGAAGGAATCTGCATAAAGATCGAGCTTCCGCGACCCGACGCCGGGCAGCCGGGCGAACGCCTGCCGGTCCAGCGGCTTCTGCTCCACCATCTCCAGCAGCGTCGAGTCGTGGAAGATCACGTAGGGCGGCACGCCCTGGTCGCGCGCCAGATCCAGCCGGCAGGCGCGCAACGCGTGCCACAGCGCGTCGTCGGCCGGGCTGAGCGCGCCGCGCGCCCCTGCCCGCGACACCCCGTCGCCGCTCCGCCCGCCGCCGCGCGCCACCTGCCGGCGCATCGCGTCGTGCACCGAGCGGCGCTTCTCCACCACCGGGTCCTTGCGCAGCGTCACCGCGCGCTGGCCCTTGAGCACGGCAACGCCGGCGTCCGTCAGGTGCAGGCTGCCGTACCCCTCCATGTCCACGGTCAGCAGCCCGGCGGCGACCAGTTGGCGGAACACCGAACTCCATTCCGTCTTGGACAGCTCCTTGCCGCAGCCGAAGGTCTTCAGTCCGTCGTGGCGCTGCTGCACCACCTTATCGGTGGAATTGCCGAGCAGCACGTCCACCAGATGCCCGACGCCGTAGCGCTGGCCGGTGCGGTACGAGGCGCTCAACGCCTTCTGCGCGACGATGGTGCCATCCCAGCTCTCGACCGGTTCCAGGCAGGTGTCGCAGTTGCCGCAGGGCTCGGCCATGTGCTCGCCGAAATAGTTCAGCAGCGCCTGCCGGCGGCAGGTGGCCGTCTCGCAGAAGCCAAGCAGCGCCTCCAGCTTGGAGCGCTCGACACGGCGGTGCGTCTCGGCGGCCTCGGACTGTTCCATCATCTGGCGCATCTGCACCACGTCGGCCATGCCGTAGACCATCCAGGCGTTGGCCGGCAGCCCGTCGCGCCCGCCACGGCCGGTCTCCTGATAGTAGGCCTCCAGGCTCTTGGGCGGGTCGAGGTGGGCGACGAAGCGGACGTTCGGCTTGTCGATGCCCATGCCGAAGGCGACCGTCGCCACCATGGTGATGCCCTCACCCTTGATGAACAGGTCCTGGTTCGCCTCGCGCACCTCGGCGGGCAGGCCGGCATGGTAGGGCAGGGCCTCGCGCCCCTGCTCGTTCAGCCAGCGCGCCACCTCCTCCACCTTGTTGCGCGACATGCAGTAGACAATGCCGGCGTCTTCCGGGTGGTTCTCGCGCAAGAAGGCCAGGAGCTGCTGACGCTCTGATTTCTTCGGCTGGATGCGGTAGGTGATGTTGGGCCGGTCGAAGGACGACAGAAAGACCCGCGCCTCGGTCAGGTTCAGCTTGTCGGCGATTTCGGCGCGGGTCTGGGCGTCGGCGGTGGCGGTCAGCGCGATGCGCGGCACCATCGGGTGGCGCTCGTGCAGCACCGACAGCTGCAGGTACTCCGGCCGGAAATCATGCCCCCACTGCGAGACGCAGTGCGCCTCGTCCAGCGCGAACAGCGCCAGCTCGGTGCGGTCCAGCAGATCGAGGAAGCGCTCGGTGACCAGCCGCTCCGGCGCCACGTAGACGAGGTCGATGTCGCCGTTGACCATGGCGCGCTCGACCTCGCGTGCCTCGGCGGCGCCCAGCGACGAGTTGAGGAACGCCGCCCGCACGCCGAGCTGGCGCAGCGCCGTCACCTGATCGCGCATCAGCGCGATCAGCGGCGACACCACGATGGTGACGCCTTTGCGCACCAGCGCCGGGATCTGGTAGCACAGCGACTTGCCGCCGCCGGTCGGCATCAGCACCAGCGCGTCGTTCCCGGCGATCACGTGGTTGATGATGTCCGCCTGCTGGCCGCGGAACGCGTCGTAGCCGAACACGCTGCGCAGCACGTCCAGCGCCGAGTCGGTGTGTCTGGAGAACAGCGTATCCACGCTCATCCGATGCTAAATCCGGTGGCCGTAAGGCTGGCCGTCATACAACGGCTATGATGTGGCACAGATCCCCGCGCCGGTGAAGCGCCATTCTGGCAGTCCTGCGCGGACATCGGTGCGACAGCGCGTCGTCCGCGAATACGCTTGTGCTCCGTTCCCGCGTCGCGCGTAAATGGAAACGGCGGGTGGATTGGCCACCCGCCGCTTTCAAAGGAGGATAAGGCATGAAGAAGATGCCCATTCTCCTGGTGATCGAGTGGCGAGGCTGGGGATCAAGATCCGCCGGAACCGCCGCTAACCACCAAGGAGGTAGCCGGTGGGTGTAGCAGCACCCATCGGCTACCTCCCAATATAGGCGCGTGCAGCCGCCTTGGCAAATACCCGCTACAGCAGGTCCCGCAGCATCGCCACCAGCGGCACGTCGGCCGGCGGCATCGGGTAGTCACCCATACGGTTCGGCGTGACCCAGGCCAGCTTCTGTCCCTCCAGCGGCCGCACCGTGCCGTTCCACACACGGCAGACGTACAGCGGCATCAGCAGGTGGAAGTCCTCGTAGGTGTGCGAGGCGAAGGTGAAGGGGGCGAGGCAACTGGCGGCGGTGTCGATGTCCAACTCCTCCTTCAGCTCGCGCACCAGCGCGGCCTCCGGCGTTTCGTCGGCGTGGACCTTGCCGCCGGGGAACTCCCACAGGCCGGCAAGCGTCTTGCCGGGCGGGCGCTGCGCCAGCAGCACGCGCCCGTCGGCATCGACCAGCGCCACCGCGACGACCAACACCACGCGCTTGGTGCCGGCCGGCGGGGTGGAGTTCGGGTTGAAGCAGGGTGTCGGCTCGTCGAGGTCCACGCCGATCAGCTCCGGTAGCTGCCGTTGATGTCGATGTAGCCGTGCGTCAGGTCGCAGGTCCACACGGTGGACCGGCCCGGCCCGCCGAGGTCGAGGTCGACCAGGATGTCCACCTCCCTGCCCTTCATGTGCGCGGTCACCGGCGCCTCGTCGTAGCCCGGCACCTCCATGCCGTCGGCGCAGATCAGCACGCCACCGATGGAGATCTTCAGCTTGTCGCGGTCGGCGCGCTCGCCGGCGCGGCCCACAGCGGCGACGATGCGGCCCCAGTTGGCGTCTTCGCCGGCGATGGCGGTCTTCACCAGCGGGGAGTTGGCAATGGTCAGGGCGATGCGCTTGGCGGCGGCATCGCTGTCGGCGCCCGTCACGGTGATGGCGACGAACTTGGTCGCCCCCTCGCCGTCGCGCACGATCTGTTGCGCGAGGTCGAGGCTGACCTCCTCCAGCGCGCGGCGGAAGTCCGCCAGTTCCGGATCCTCGGCGACCGCCGGGGGCGGGTTGCCGGCCTTGCCCGTGGCGAACAACAGCACGGTGTCGGAGGTCGAGGTGTCGCCGTCCACGGTGATGCTGTTGAACGAGCGCTCGTTGATCTCCGACAGCAGGGCCTGCAGCACCGGCGCCGGGATCGCCGCGTCGGTGAAGATGTAGCCGAGCATCGTCGCCATGTCCGGCGCGATCATGCCCGAGCCCTTGCAGAAGCCATTGATGGTCACCGTCCGGCCCGACAGCACCGCGGTGCGGGTCGATCCCTTCGGGAAGGTGTCGGTGGTCATGATGGCGCGGGCGGCAGCCTCCCACGCGTCCTCCGACAAGCCGTCGGCCATGGCCGGCAGCACGCGGGCGATGGCATCGGGGGCGAGCGGGATGCCGATCACGCCGGTGGAGGACAGGTAGACCTCGGCCGGGGCGCAGCCGGCCAGCGCCGCCGCGGCCTTCACGGTGGCCTGCACCGTGGCGTCGCCGGCCTTGCCGGTGAAGGCGTTGGCGTTGCCGGCGTTGACCACCACCGCACGCGCCTGCCCGTGCGCCAGCGCCATGCGGCACCATTCCACGGGCGCCGAGGCGGTCTTCGAGCGGGTCAGCACGCCGGCCACCGTGGTGCCCGGGTCGAGCACGGCGAGCATGACGTCGTCGCGCCCCTTGTATCGGATGCCGCTGTTGGTCGTGGCGAAGCGCACGCCGGCGATGACGGGCAGCGACGGGAACGAGGCCGGGGCGAGCGGGGAGACGGGCAGTGCCATGGGGTGGTCCGTGGGCGGTGGGGTGGTCGAGGCGGAGACACTTGCCCCCACCCTAACCCTCCCCCGCTTCGCAGGGGAGGGGAATGGAGGCACCCTCCCCTGCGTTAGCGGGGGAGGGTCGGGGTGGGGGCAGCAGGGCCGGCGCTTACTTCTTCGCCGGCTCGGCCGGCTTGGCATCGGTCTTCGGGGCCGCCGCCGGCTCTTCCTTCGGCATCGGCGAGCCGTCGACCTGGAAGGTCTCGACCTTGGCGCCCTTGCGCAGGTCGTCGATCACCGCGGTGACGATGTCCTTGGACATCTCCTTCTCCAGCTGCGGCTTCATCTCGTCCAGCGTCGGCGGCGGCGCCTTGCGCTTGTCTTCGACCTTGATGACGTGATAGCCGAACTGCGTCTTCACCGGCTCCTTGCTGATCTCGCCAGGCTTCATGGCAAAAGCGGCGTTGGCGAACGGCTCGACCATCGTGTCCTTGGTGAAGTAGCCAAGGTCGCCGCCCTGCGCCGCCGCCACGGTGTCCTTCGACTTCTCCTTGGCCAGCTTGGCGAAGTCGCCGCCCTTGCTCAGCTGGGCGATGATGTCCTTGGCCTCGGCCTCGTTCTCCACGAGGATGTGCGACGCCTTCACCTCGTCCTGTGGCGGGTTGTTCTTCAGGTAGTCCTTGTAGGCGGCGTCCAGCTTGTCGGGCGTGATGCGCGACTGCACGGCCTTGGTGATGAAGGCGCGCTGCACGATGCGCTCCTCGGCCTGCTTCAGCTCGGCCTTGGTCTCCTCGGTCTTGTCCAGGCCGTCCTTATAGGCGGCGGCGCTGAGCAGCTTCTGGTTCACCAACTGGTCGACCAGCGCGCCATAGATCATGTCGAGCGGCATCTGCTGCACCTGGGGCGGCAGCTGGCTGACCAGACGCATCAGGTCGGAAAGGTGGACTTCCTGCTCGTTGACGCGGGCGACCACGGGATCGGTGCCGACGGCCGGGTTGGGAGCCGCCTGCGTCGTGGCCGGCGCCGGGGGCGTCGCCGGGGTGGTCTGGGCGTGCGCGGCCAGGGCCAGGCCGCAGGCCGCGAACGACAGCAGCGCGCTGCGGAGCACTCGGTTCACCATGGAAATCCCTATTCCTTCCGGGCGGAGTTTGGTCGAGGAGTCGGCGCGGGGCCGTCCGCCGGCACCCCGCGCCCGGGTATTTGGGACCGATTAAGCATGGCTCAACCCCGCTCGGCAAGGTCGGTGGCGCCGACCTGCGGCGCTTTCGCCCCAAAGTTCCGTTGGAGAAGTCCGAGGCTTGCACTAAGGTGTGGCCGCTTCGTGGCAGGGATTCCGGCCGGCGGGTCTCGTTGACACGCCCCGGCAACGGTCCTATGTGACAGCCGTTCGAAGCAGGCCCCGCTCTATCCGTTTACCTGAGGTTTTCATGTTCGGTGCTCTCGCCCGCAAGATCTTCGGCACCGCCAACACGCGCGTGGTCAAGGCCCTGCAAAAGCCCGTCGCGCAGATCAACGCCCTGGAGCCGCAGGTGGCGGCGCTCTCCGACGAGGAGCTGCGCGGGCGCACCGACTGGCTGCGCGGCCGACTCAGCAACGGCGAGACGCTGGACGACATCCTGCCCGACGCCTTCGCCACCGTGCGCGAGGCGGCCAAGCGCGTGCTCGGCCAGCGGCACTTCGACGTGCAGCTGATGGGCGGCATGGTGCTGCACCAGGGCAAAATCTCGGAGATGCGCACGGGCGAAGGCAAGACGCTGGTCGCCACGCTGGCCACCTACCTCAACGCGATCGAGGGCAAGGGCGTCCACGTCGTCACCGTGAACGACTACCTGGCCCAGCGCGACAGCGAGTGGATGGGCCGCGTCTACCGCTTCCTCGGGCTGAGCGTCGGCTGCATCGTGCACGGCCTGGACGACGACGAGCGCCGCGCCGCCTACGCCGCCGACATCACCTACGGCACCAACAACGAGTTCGGCTTCGACTACCTGCGCGACAACATGAAGTTCCGGCTGGAGGACCTCGTCCAGCGGGCCTTCAACTTCGCCATCGTCGACGAGGTCGACTCGATCCTGGTGGACGAGGCGCGGACGCCGCTCATCATCTCCGGTCCCTCGACGGATTCGTCCGAGATGTACGTGGCGGTGGACCAGCTGATCCCGCAGCTGACGCCCGCCGATTACGAGAAGGACGAGAAGCACCGCGCCGTCAGCTTCACCGAGGCCGGCCAGGTTCACATGGAGGAGTTGCTGCGCGAGTCCGGCCTGCTGAAGACCGGCGGCATGTACGACCTGCAGAACGTGGCGCTGGTCCACCACGCCCAGCAGGCGCTGCGCGCGCACCACCTGTTCACCCGCGACAAGGACTACATCGTCAAGGACGACAAGGTCGTCATCATCGACGAGTTCACCGGCCGCATGATGGAGGGCCGCCGCTACTCGGAAGGCCTGCACCAGGCGCTGGAGGCCAAGGAGAAGGTGGAGATCCAGCGCGAGAACCAGACGCTCGCCTCGATCACCTTCCAGAACTACTTCCGCCTCTACCCGAAGCTGGCCGGCATGACCGGCACGGCGATGACCGAGGCGGCCGAGTTCGGCGAGATCTATGGCCTGGAGGTCGTCGACATCCCGACCAACCTGCCGGTCTCGCGCAAGGACCACGACGACGAGGTCTACCGCAAGGCCTCGGAGAAGAACGACGCCATCGTCACCCTGATCGAGGAGGCCCGACAGCGCCAGCAGCCGGTGCTGGTCGGCACCACCTCGATCGAGAAGTCGGAGGAGCTGTCGGCGCTGCTCAAGCGCAAGGGCATCCCGCACAACGTGCTGAACGCCCGCCACCACGAGCAGGAAGCCTACATCGTGGCGCAGGCCGGCCGCCCCGGCGCCGTCACGGTCGCCACCAACATGGCCGGCCGCGGCACCGACATCCAGCTGGGCGGCAACGTCGACATGCGCATCCGCACCGAGCTGGCCCAGGTCACCGACGAGGCCGAGCGCGAGCGCCGCATCCAGCAGATCAAGGACGAGGTCGAAAAGGCGCGCGACCTGGTGAAGCAGGCCGGCGGCCTCTACGTCGTCGGCACCGAGCGGCACGAGAGCCGCCGCATCGACAACCAGCTGCGCGGCCGCTCCGGCCGCCAGGGCGACCCGGGTGCGTCGAAGTTCTTCCTGTCGCTGGAAGACGACCTGATGCGCATCTTCGGGTCCGAGCGCATGGACAGCATGCTCCAGCGCCTCGGCCTGAAGGAGGGCGAGGCGATCATCCACCCCTGGATCAACAAGGCGCTGGAGAAGGCCCAGCAGAAGGTCGAGGCGCACCACTTCGAGACGCGCAAGAACCTGCTGAAGTTCGACAACGTGATGAACGACCAGCGCAAGGTCATCTACGAGCAGCGCCGCGAGATCATGGACGCCGAGGACATCGGCGACACCATCCGCGAGATGCGCCACTTCGTGGTGAACGCGATGGTCTCCTCGTCGATCCCGGCCAACTCCTACTCCGAGCAGTGGGACATGTCCGGTCTGCACGAGGAGGTGAAGCGCGTCTTCGGGCTCGACCTGCCGGTGGCCGAGTGGGCCAAGGAAGAGGGCATCGCCGAGCCGGAGATCGAGGAGCGCGTGCGCGAGGCGACGGATTCCAAGTACGCGGCCAAGGTCGCGAACTACGGCCCCGAGACCATGCGCCACGTGGAGAAGAGCCTGCTGCTGCAGCTCCTCGACCAGGAATGGAAGGACCACCTGCTGCAGCTCGACCACCTGCGCCAGGGCATCAGCCTGCGCGCCTACGCGCAGAAGGACCCGCTGAACGAGTACAAGCGCGAAGCGTTCGAGCTGTTCGAGACGATGCTGGTGAACCTGCGCGAGTCGGTGACCAGCGTGCTGATGCACGTCGAGATCCGCCTGCAGCCGACCGAGGAGGAGCTGTTCGCCCAGCGCATGCAGGAGATGCACGAGAGCCGCACGGACCCGGCGTTGGCGATGGCCGGAGGCGAGGACGAGCTTCCCGAGGGCATGCGCCGCTCCGCCGGCGCTGCGGCCACCGATGACGCCTGGGCCTCCACGCCGCGGAACGCCCCCTGCCCCTGCGGGTCGGGCAAGAAGTTCAAGCACTGCCACGGCAAGGTCGGTTGATCCCGCAAAGCCCCTTTCCTCCAGGAGAGGGGCTTTTCACTTCAAGACGCAGTTCTGCTTCTTGGCCCGCATGGCCGCGCAGAACTGCGCCGCTTCGTCGCGCCCGGCAAAACCGCCGACGCGCAGCAGGGTGAAGGAACGACCGTCCTTGCTGCGCGTGCGGGTCAGGAACAGCGGCTCGCGCCCGTCGAGCAGCCCACCCATCACCGTCTTCATGTGCAGCCAGTCGACGCGCGCCCGCTCCTCGGAGGCGTAGAGGTCCAGCTCCGCCACGACGCCACCGGAAGCCAGCCCAGCCACAATCGCCGACGCTCCCTTCACCGGCCCGGTTTCCGCCGCCAGTTGGCGCGTCACGCAGTCCGCCATCGCGCGCAGGCTCTGCTTGGCCCCCTGGAGCGAATAGCCGACATCGCCAAGCTCGTTCAGGTACAGCCAGTGGCCGTTGCCCAGCAGTTCCCTGAGCGCGGCGTTGTCCGGCAGGTCGACGACGACACTCTGCCGCATCGCCTCGGCCGGCGCCTGATAGACGACACCGTCGTCCACCATGTACCGCACGCCGAACGCACCGCCCGGCGGCATCCGGGTGCGCGGGTTGCTGACGATCATGAAGAAGTCCTGCTCGCGGGTCAGCGCGAAGGACAGCACGCTGTCGTCGTCGAACTCGCGCATCACCGCGCAGCTCTCCAACGCTCCATTGCCGTTGCGGACAATGTTTCCCCGCCACGCCGTGCCGGCATCGAACGTCTCCCCCGCCGCGACGGCGGTCGAGGCGGCGAGCAGGATTGCGAACGGCAGCAGGCGGAGGCACCAGGAGAGCGGCTTCATCGTGCGGCAGCCTACACCTCTTTGTGCGTGCCTCGGAAGTGCGTGCCGGAACCGGACACGGCTCCGTTGCCGTTTCCTTCCTGCGGACAGGAGGAGAGGCATGCTCGAGGAGTTCAAGGCATTCATCAGCCGCGGCAACGTGGTCGAACTGGCGGTCGGCATCATCATCGGCGCCGCCTTCACCGGCGTCGTCAACTCGCTGGTGCAGGACGTGCTGACGCCACCCATCGGCTGGCTCACCGGCGGGCTGGACTTTTCCAACCACTTCATCAGCCTGTCGGGCGGGCGGTACGACAGCCTCGCCGCCGCGCAGGCGGCCGGGGCGGCGACCATCAATTACGGCAAGTTCCTCAACGCCGTGCTGAACTTCTTCATCGTCTCGCTGGCGCTGTTCGCAATCGTCAAGCAGGTCAACCGCTTCCACCGCAGCCAACCCAAGCCGCCGCCCCGGCAGGAGGTGCTGCTGGCGGAGATCCGCGACGCCCTGCGCGCCGCGCCCCGGCGGGAATGATCCTTTAACGGAAAGGCGCTAAGCTGGGTGTCGACCGGCCACCGAGGCCCGGGAGGTGCCGCATGGCCCACGCTCGCCGCAGCCCTCGCAACCACGACCACTCCGCCGCCCGGCTCGTGCTGTTCATGATCGCCGTGCTGGCGACCCTGGCAGCGCTCGGCTGGGCCGGCACCAGCATGTACCAGCGCGCCACCCAGCAGAAGCGCATCGTCACCCTGATGGGCGCCAGGGGCAACTTCGCCACCCTGCCGGAGATGGAGCTGACCCTCGGCGGCGCCCGCTCCATGGACCTGAAAGTGACGCTGGAGCTGAAGCCCCGGGCCAGTCCCGATGTCGCCGACCGCTACAGCCGCCGCATCATCGACCGACTCTACGACGACATCCGCCAGCACGAGCCGGAAGACCTGCTCGGCCCCGGCTCGGCCATGCTCGTCAAGCGGTCGGTCGCCCGCGCCGTGCGCGCCGAGACCGGGCAGAACATGGTCAAGGACGTGCTAATCGAGAAGATGCTGGTGAAATAACGCTTACAGCGCCGTGGCCACCGTCAGCAGACCGGCCGCCAGCACCACCAACAGGTCGCCCAGCGCCGTCAGCCCCAGCGCGCGGCCGATGTCTGCGGCGGTGGCGCGGGCCTTGCCACGGCCGATCCACGGCTCTTCCACGGTGACGCCGCCGTCGCGGTGCGGACCGCCGAGCGCGAGGTCGAGCGCACCGGCGGTCGCCGCCACCGGCCAGCCCATGTTGAAGGACGGGTGCTTGCCGGCGTCGCGGCCGAGCGTCCGAAAGGCGCCGCCGACGCTGGCGGTGCCGAGGAAGGGGGCGGCCAGCGCCAGCAGCACGCCGGCCAGCCGCGCCGGGATGGCGTTCAGCGCGTCGTCGAGGCGCGCCGCGGTGTGCCCGAAGCGCTCGTAGCGCACGCCGGGGTGGCCGAGCGCGCGGTCGGCGCCGTCGATGAAGGCCCAGGCCAGCATCCCCGGCACGCCCAGCAGCAGGTACCAGAAGGCGGGCGCCACCACCTTGCGGTCGAAGGCCTTGGCGGCGTGCTCGACGGCGGCGCGGACGACGCCGTGCTCGTCCAGTCCCTGGACCGGCCGGCGGGTCATCGCCGCCACCTCCATGCGCGCGGCGGCCAAGCCGCCATCCTCCAGCGCCCTCCGCACGGCGCGCACCCGCACCCAGGCGGCGCGGCCGCGCACGCAGGCGAGCACCACCGCCAGCTCGAGGATCCACCCCAGGGGCCGCCCACCCACCCACTCGACCACGAGGCCGAGCAGCAGCGCCGCCAGCAGCAGCGCCAGCACCACGACCGCGCCGCGCATCATCAGCGCGGTGTCGCCGCGCTCCGGCCGGTTGATCCGGCGGTCGAACAGGCCGCAGACGCGCGCCGACAGCGCCGACGGGTCGCTCAGCGCGCGGCCGATCCAGTGACCGGCCGCCGCGTCCAGCAGCAGGGCGATCAGCAGGAGGACCGGCGCGGCCGAGCCGCCGAAGCCTCCGAACAGCGTGCCGACCATCGCCGGGCGGTCAGCGCTTGGCTTGGCGCAGCAAGGTGGCGACGCGGGAGTTGCGGCTCTCCTGCGCCCAGCTCAGCGCATCGCGGCCGGTGAAGTCGGACCGGTCGGGCTTCGCGCCGGCCTTCAGCAGGCGCTCCACCACGTCGGCCCTGCCGCTGCGCGCGGCGACCATCAGAGGCGTCACGCCCTGCTTGTTCTCCTGGTCCGGCTTGGCGCCCTTGGCAAGCAGCAGCTCGACCATGTCCAGGTTGCCGCTCTCGGCGGCGAAGTACAGCGGCGGGTTGCCGGTGCGGTCGGCGCGGTCCGGCCGCGCACCGCCGTCGAGCAGCAGCTTCGCCATGTCCGGGAAGCCGGCGACGATCGAATGGATCAGCGGCGTGCGGCCGCCGATGTCGGCGACGTTTGGGTTCTCGCCGCGCATCAGCTGCTGGCGGGCGAGGCCCAGGTCGTTGCTGGTCACCGCCTTCACCAGGTCGGGAGCGGCCAGGATGTTGATCTCCGCGTGCGCCGTCGCCGCGAGCCCGCAGGCCAGCAGGCCGGCCAGGACCAGTCGCTTCACGTCGCTCTCCTTTCAACGCTCGAACAGTCGGCGCATATTAGTCAAAGCCGGCCACCGAAGACCAGACCATGCTGCGCAACCCTCTCGCCCGCCACGTCACCCTGTTCCTCGCCGTCAAGGCCGTGCTGATCGCCCTGGGCCTGTGGTGGTTCCTGTCCTCCATGCCGGAGCCGCGCGGCGCCGTCGCCCTGCCGGCCGCCGCCACCCAGCGTTGACGGAACCTCCGCCCTGCCCAGCCGGTTTCCCTCTGGCCGAACCAAGGAGGGTGGAGATGAGTTACGAGACCAACGCCAACGCTGGCGCCAACGCCGGCCGTGCCGGAGCGGCCCAGGGCTCGGTGCGCGAGGCGGTGGCCGTCTTCGACAGCCCCGAGGCCTTGCAGCGCGCGGTGGACGACCTGTCCATGGCGCATTTCGAGCGGCACGAGCTGAGCCTGATGGCGAGCAGCGACACGCTGCGCGACCGCTTCGGCCACATGGTGGCCGACACCGAATCCGCGAAGCACGACCCCGACGCGCCGCGCCAGTCCTACGTGGCGCCGGAGGAGGTCGGCAACGCCCAGGGCGTCGCCATGGGCATCCCCGCCTACATCGGCGCGGTGCTGGCGACCGGCGCGGTGCTGGCCACCGGCGGCACCGCTCTGGCCGCCGCCGCCGCGGCCGCCGCGGCGGGGGTGGGCGGCGGCGCGCTGGGCTCCGTGCTGTCGTCCTGGATCTCCGACCAGCGGGCGGAACCGCTGCGCGAACAGCTCGGCAAGGGCGGCATCCTGCTGTGGGTCAGCCTGCGCAACGCCGAGCGCGAGCGTCTGGCGCGCGAGATCCTCGCCCGCCACACCAGCCACCCCGTCGAGGTGCACGAGGTGTCGCAGACCGGCGGGCACGTGTAACAGCAAAGCCTGTTGATTCAGGTCATAGGCAAGCGGGCGGCGGCGTCCTATCTATCCGCGCATGGACGCCTCCTCCGCGCTTTCCCTGCTCCAGGCCGGGCTCAACCACTGCACGGTGGTGATCGACCGCGATGGCGGCCTGCTGCTGGCGCTGCTCACCGCCGGGCTGGTCGGCGGCACCACGCACTGTGCCGGCATGTGCGGGCCGTTCGTGCTGGCGCAAGTCACCGCGCGCCTGGAGCAGGTGCCGGTGGCGCGGATGAGCGAGTTGCACCGGCTGACCGGCGCCGCGGTGCTGCCCTACCATTTCGGCCGCGCCACCACCTACGCGCTGCTCGGCGCCGTGGCGGCGCTGGTGGCCGGACACGTCGGGGCGCTGCCGGGGCTGCGCTGGGTGTCGGTGGCGCTGCTGGCGTTCGCGGCGCTGTTCTTCCTGGGCTATGCGGTGAAAGGCCTGTCGGCGTGGCTGCCGCAGGGTGAGGGCCGGCTGCGCCGCTGGTGGGGCGAGCGCGTGTCGCGTATCGCCCGGCCACTTTTCGGCAACCCGACGGGTTGGCGCGGTTACGGCCTCGGCGTGGCGCTCGGCTTCATCCCCTGCGGCCTGCTGTACGGCGCCATCGCCGTCGCGGCGGCGAGCGGCAGCGCGCTGAGCGGCGCGCTCGGCATGGCGGCGTTCGCGCTGGGCACGGTGCCGAGCCTGCTGGCGGTCGGCCTCGCCGGCCACCTCGCCGGCCGCACGTGGCGCTCCGCGATGGCGCGCGCCGCCCCGGTGATCATGGCGGTCAACGCCGGGGTGCTCGGCTGGATGGCATGGCGGCTGGTTGCCTGAAATCCACCGGTAACACGGCCTTCGTATAATCGGGCACGACAACCACGAAGGGCGGGATCGTGCCGGAAGACAGTCCCATCGACATGGCGCACGCTCATTGGGAGCGGATGCGCCGGGTGCGCCTGATGCCGTCCCGCGCGGACCTCGACCCGGTGGACATTCCCCGCCTGCTGCCGGTGACCATCCTGGTCGAGGTGCTGCGGGACCCGCTGGACTTCCGCTACCGGCTTCTCGGCACGGAGATCGACCGCATCGTCAAGGCGAACTACCGCGGCCGCTGCTTTTCAGAATTGGAACACATCGCGACGGGCGGCCGGCTGTGGAGCGACCACGAGCGGGTCGTCCTCACCCGCGCGCCGGTGCGCTCGACCGTCGAGTACATCGGTCACGACCAGTTCGTCCGCACGCTCAGCCACGGCCTGTTCCCGCTGTCGAACGACGGCGAGACCGTGCACATGATCTGGGCGGTGGGGGAGATCGGGCGGCGAGACATCCGCACGACGCCGTGAATCCCTGCCGGTCCTATACCCAAAGACTGCAAGCGCCGCGTCGCCGGCTCCGATATGTTGATACCAACATGTGGAGGGAGGGAACGCATGGCGACGCGGGTGCACGTCCTGGTCGGCACGAAGAAGGGCCTTTTCATCCTGGACAGCGACGCGGAACGCCGGTCGTGGCGGCTGCGCGGCCCGTTCTGCGAGACCTGGCCGGTCAACCACGCGATGGCCGACCCGGCGACCGGCGCGCTGTACGCCGGCGGCGGCAACGAGTGGTTCGGGCCGGCGGTGTGGCGGTCCACCGACCTCGGCGCCACCTGGACGCACTCCAGCGACGGGCTGGCCTACCCGGCGGGCGAGACGCCGGTGAAGGCGGTGTGGAGCCTCGTCACCGCGGCGGACGGCGCGCTCTATGCCGGGGTCGAGCCAGCCGGCTTGTTTCGCAGCGAGGACGCCGGCCGGTCGTGGCGTCACATTTCTGGGCTGCGCGCCCACCCCTCGCGCGCCGAGTGGCAGCCGGGCGGCGGCGGGCTGATCCTGCACACCATCGTGCCGCACCCGCGGGATCCCCGGCGGATGTGGGTGGGCATCTCGGCCGGCGGCGTGTTCTACACGGACGACGGCGGCGCCACCTGGGAGCCGCGCAACCGCGGCACGCGCGCCGACTATATGCCCGAGGACCAGCGCTACCCCGAGTACGGGCAGTGCGTGCACCACATCGCGATGGCGGCCGGTGCGCCGGAGCGGCTGTACCAGCAGAACCATTGCGGCATGTACCGCAGCGACGACGGCGGCCGAAGCTGGGAGAGCATCGAGGCCGGCCTGCCCTCCAGCTTCGGCTTCCCGGCGGCGGCGCACCCGCGCGACCCGGACACGCTGTACCTGCTGCCGTTGAACGGCGATTCGATCGGCCGCTTCATGCCCGAGGGCAAAGCCGCGGTGTGGCGCACCCGCGACGGCGGCGCCACCTGGGAGGACCGCCGCACGGGCCTACCGCAGGAGAACGCGTTCTTCGGCGTGCTGCGGCAGGCGATGGCGGCCGACCGGCTGGACCCGGTCGGGGTGTATTTCGGCACCGGCGGCGGCGCGCTGTACGCCAGCGCCGACGAGGGCGACCGCTGGACCTGCATCGCCCAGCACCTGCCGGCGATCCTGTCGGTGGAGACGCTGGTGGTGGACGGGTAGCGCCATGCCGGTCGTGGTCCACCTGCCCGCCGCGCTGCTGCCCCTGTTCCCGGGTGCGGCGCGGCGGGTGGAGGTGCCGGCGTCCACGGTCGCCGAGATGATGGACGCGCTGAACGCCCGCTGGCCGGGGATGCGCGAC
Organism: Azospirillum sp.; assembly: GCF_050789165.1. NCBI lineage: Bacteria > Pseudomonadati > Pseudomonadota > Alphaproteobacteria > Rhodospirillales > Azospirillaceae > Azospirillum > Azospirillum sp. The sequence continues at coordinate 38,442 of NZ_JBOZRT010000038.1, read as the reverse complement.
CGCCTGTGCGACGAGACCCCGGCAATTCGCAGGCACATCAACGTCTTCGTGGGTGGGGAGCGGGTGGGCCTGGAGACGCGGCTGGAGCCGGGGGCGGAGGTGATCGTCATGACGGCGATCAGCGGGGGATGAGGAACTACAGCGCGGCGAGGGGCGGCACTGGGGGCGCGCCAGCAGCAATAGGCGACATCCACGGAGGCCCAAGTAAGCGCTGAACCTTGAACTGCCCTACCCCACCTCCACCCCATCCCGGTCGCTCCACCCCCACTGCTCCCACCCGTTGTCGAGGAACGCCGTGAACCGGTCGCCCTCCGGCAAGCCCTCGCAGGCGACCATGGAGGGCATCACCCAATGCGCCCCGCGCGTCCACCACAGGCTGGGACGCTCGGGGAGGTCGCCCACCATCGCCTCCAGCTGGGCACGGTGCACCGGGTTCACGCCGGCGAACAGCGCCGGCGGGCGGCCGAGGAAGGTCAGCTCGCCGGGCAGCAGGTCGGGGTCGGTGCCGTCGCTGCGGCAGGCCTCCAGCGCCAGTTCCTCGGCGCTCGCGAACCAGGGGGCGAGCGCGTAGGGGACGCTGGCGAGGTCGAGGTCGGCGGGCAGCGCCGCGGCGATCACGAAAGGGTAGAGCCGGCCCACCCGGTCGCAACTCGGCACCAGCACGCCGGCCACCGGCGCCTCGCCGCACACGCCCGCGGCGAAGGCGAAGCGCCACACCGGGCTGGCGGCGAACAGCCGCTCCCACGCCGCCCCGATGCGGCCGCGGCTGGCCATCAGCGCGGCCTGCAGCCAGGAATCGAACGGCTCGACGAACGACCGCGGCAGGCCGGATCCCACGAAGTCGCCGCGGGCCGGGACCTTGCCGTGGAAGCCGGGGCCGAATGGGGTCATGCCGGCGCCTGCGGGCGGGGGGCCTGGCGCAGCACCTCCTGCACGCGCTCCAGCAGCGCGTCGTCGGCGGGCACGGGGGCGAAGCCGACATCGAACAAGGCGGCCAGATGCTCGCCCAGCGCGCGGCGGCGCGCCTCGTTGGGCGGGCCTTGCAGCGTGCGCTGCCAGTCGGCGGCCATCCACTCGTTGAAGAAGGCGAGGTCCAGCGGTTCGCGCCCAGCCAGCATCAGGTAGGCGCGCAGGGACAGGCGCAGCTGGTCGGGGCGCGCCCAGTTGGTGCGCAGCTGCTCCTCCAGCCGCAGCACGATGCGCGACAGGAAGACGCTGCGCAGCGCCCGGCGGTAGGCGCCATCCGCGAGGCGGCCCAGGCGGTCGCCCTGGTACAGCCCGCCGGTCAGCTCTACGGGCGGCCAGGGCCCGCGGGTCGTTCCGTCGGCGTAGCCGGTGGGGATGGTGCGCAGCGCGTCCAGCGCCGGCAGGATCGCCGCGAAGTCGGTGTCGTCCACCCGGCCAAGCGAGCGCGGCGGCGTGTCCAGCACCGCCAGCGCCTGCGCCGCCTTGGCCGCGGCGGCATCGACGCGGGCGATCAGGTCGAGGTTGCCGGCGGTGCTGCGCGCCCAGAACAGCGTCACCGCCAGCCCGGCCGCCAGCGTCGCCCCGGCCAGCGCCGCCCCGCGCAGGCGTCGGCGGCGCTCCAGCGCCTCATCGACGCCGGCCAAGTTGGCCTCGGCGAAGATCAGCTCGCGGAACAGGCGCTCCAGGAAGAAGCTCTGCTTGACGGCATGCTCGTCGGCACCGCCAGGGTGGCCGGCGCCGAAGCCGGCGAAGGGCACAGCCAGCCGGTCCACCGCCACGCCACCCTGGGTGGCCGAGCTGAGATAGACGCCGCGCAGCAGCAGCGGCGGCTCGCCGTCGTTCGGGGTGAAGACGGTCTCCAGCAGGTCGGCCAGCGGCGCCTCCAGCGAGGCGACCTGCAGGGGGAAGGTGAAGTTCAGGCTGCGGCGCTCGACGTCCGGCTCCTGGTGCAGGCGCTCCAGCAGGCGCTCGTCCAGGCGGCGCAGCAGCGCCAGGAAGCTGTCGCGGAACCAGCCGGCGGGGCCGAGGCCGTTGGGGCCGTCGCCGACCGGGAAGGTCATGCCCCAGACCTGCGCGCGCTCGTCCGGCGTCAGCGTATCGAAGAAGCCGTTGAAGCCGGTGACGAGGTCCGCCTTGGTGCACAGCACATAGACCGGGAAGCGCACGCCCAGCTGCCGGCGCAGCTCGGTCAGGCGGCGGTAGATGGTCTGGGCGTGGGCGCGGCGCTCACCGTCGCTCCACGACGCGAGGTCGGCGAGGCTGACGGTCAGCAGCACGCCGTTGACCGGCTGGCGCGGCCGGTGCTCCTTGAGGATGTCCAGGAGGCCGGTCCAGACGCGGGAATCCACGCCGTGGCGGCTGTCCTGCGTGGTGTAGCGGCCGGCGGTGTCGATCAGCACCGCGCGCTCGGTGAACCACCAGTCGCCGTGCCGGGTGCCGCCGACGCCGGTCAGCGGCAGGCCGTGCGCCTGCCCGTCCACCGGGAAGCCCAGCCCGGCCGAGGACAGCGCCGTCGTCTTGCCCGACCCCGGCGCGCCGATCACCAAGTACCACGGCAGCTGGTAGACGTAGCGCCCGCCCCAGCGCGTGCCGAACCGCAGGGAGCGCAGCCGCTCCAGCGCCTCGCGGGCGCGGTCCTGGAGGATGCCCAGCTCCTCGACGGAGGCCTGGGCGTCGGGATCGTCGGCGCTGGCCGACAGGGCGGCGACGAGGCGCTCGTTGGCGGCGCGCTCACGCCGGTCGATGCGCAGGTTGGCCAGCGCCCACCCCGACAGCACCACCACGCCCAGCAGCAGGCGCGGCAGAGCGTCCTCCAGCGGCCGGTGACCGGCGAGGACCAGCAGAGGGGCGAGCACCCAGGCGACCCCGGCCACCGCCACGGCGCCGGCCAGCGTCACCAGCCAGCGGGTGCGAGCGGTGGCGGTGCGGCGGGGCTTCTGAAGCTTGGGCGCGGCGGGCATGCGGGCCTAGTTCGGGTAGAAGTGCAGGTCGACGCGCCGGTTGGCGGCGCGGTTGGTGGCGGACGTGTTGGGCGCCAGCGGCTCGGCGCCGCCGCGCCCCTCCGAGGTCAGGCGGCCGGGACCGACGTGGCGTTCGAGGATCGCGCGCACCGCCTCCGCCTGCGCCTCGGTCAGCGCCTGCGGGGTTGCGAAACGGACGCTGCGCACGTGCAGGTCGTCGGTGTGGCCAACCACCACGAGGTGGCCGTTGATGGGGCCCAGCGTCTGGCCGATGCGCTCCACCACCGCGCGGTAGCGGGCGCGCAACGTGTCACTGCCGGCCGGGAACAGGTTGCCGCCGCGCACCCGCACGATCAGCGCGCCGTCGTCGGCGGGCAGCACCTCGACGTCGTTGGTGGCGATCTCCGGCGCCAGCGCCTGGCGGATGCGCGTCACCAGCGCCGGCCCGACGTCGGGCGGCGGCGGCGGGGCGAGGCGGGTGATCTCGATGGGCCGCTCCGGCAGCAGCACGGCGAGGCGTCCGACCACCGGGTCAGCCCGCTCGGTCACCACGCCGGCGAGGGTCAGGAACAGCCCGGTCAGCGCCGCTGCGACCAAGGCGGCCAGCACCCAGGGCGGGACGACCACGCCCAGCGGCCGGAACCGCTCCGCCACGCCCTTCCACGCAGGAGAGAGGGTGCGGTCGGCGTGCACGCGCTCGCGCCGCAGCAGGCGGTAAAGGTTGTCGCGCAGGTGGCTGAGGTCGTGGCTGCCGCGCGGGCGGTCGCGGAACTTGCCCTCGAAACCCAGCGACAGGCAGGCATAGAACAGCTCCAGCTCCCGCCGGTGCAGGTGCGGATGGGTCAGCATGACTTCGAGGAAGTCGAAGAAGCGGTCGGCCGCGCCGTTGGTGCGCTCGATGGTCGCCACCAGCCCGTCCCGCGACCAGGACGAGCGCGGCCCCCAGGGCGTGGCCAGCACCACATCGTCCAGCGTGGCGCACAGCGCAAAGCGGCCGACGCGGATCTCCTCCTGCGCGATGCCGGCGACGGAGGCCGCCTGCTCGAAGCGGTGGATCTCGGCGACGAGGCGTTCGCGCAGGCCGTTGGGGTCGGAATGGCTGGGCAGGTCGCGCAGCCGCCCGCCGAGGTCGAGCAGCGGTGCCGACGCCGCCAGCAGCGGGTTCCACGAGGCGCGTAGGAACGCCCCGGCGCTCAGCTCCGCCAGCACGGGTGCGGGGGCGGGTTCCGGACGCGCGGACGCGGCGGCGGGGGCGCCGCGCAGCATCGTCTTGCTCGCCGTATCGTCCGGCACCGGGCCAACCTCTTCACGTTTCCGCGTAAGGGTATAGCAGCCTACCCCCTTCGGGTCACGCGAGGTACGCGCCGTGTGCTATCATCGTCACATGGACATCCAGGAAGAGACCCGGAACGGCGTCGTCGTGCTGCGCCCCGCCGGGCGCATCGACAGCGGCACCGCCGCGGTCTTCGAGAAGCGCGTCGCGCAGGCGGTGGCCGCCGGCAAGGTGCGCGTCGTCATCGACATGGGCGGGGTGAGCGGCGTCGGTTCGGCCGGGCTGCGCTCGCTGCTGATGGCGTCGAAGCGGGCGCATGCCGGCGGCAGCCGCATCGTGCTGGCCGGTCTGTCGCCCGCCGTGCGCCGCGACTTCGACACCAGCGGCTTCACGGGCCTGTTCGCCATGCACGCCGATGTGGAGGCGGCGCTGAAGGCGCTGGCGCCGTAGGCACGTCGCAGCAGGAGGACTGCCGCATCCGCTCGCGCAGCCAGTCCGCCAGGGCAAGGGATGCGCGGGTCTGCGCCTGCCCTTCCGCCCACACCAGCCAGTAGGCGCACAACGCCGGCACGGCCAGCGCCACCGGTGCCACCAGCCGCCCTTCCTCCAGGTCGCGCGCCACCAGCAGCGAACGACCGAGCGCCACGCCCGCCCCTGCCGCCGCCGCGCGGTACAGGCTCGCCCCCTCGTCGAAGCGAGGGCCGTACGTCATGCCGCACGCGTCGAGCCCGGCCGCGCGCAGCCAGCTCGGCCAGCCGCCGGGAATGTCGTCCATCAGCAGCGGCGCCCCGACCAGCGACGCCGGGTCGGCGGTGATGCCGTGACGGACGGCCAAGGCCGGCGTGCAGATCGGCGTCAGCGTCTCGAAGCCCAGCGGTTCCGCCTCGACTCCCGGCCAGCCGCCCTGGCCGTAGCGCATGGCAAGGTCGATGCCGTCGCGCCGCAGGTCCGCCAGGGCGCGGCTAGCATGGATGCGCAGGTCGATGCCGGGGTGGCGCGCGGTGAAGTCGGGCAGGCTGGGCGACAGCCACAGCGCCGCCACGGACGGTAGCAGCGACAGCGTCACCTGATCCTGCCGCCGCACACGCGCCAGCATGGCGTCGTTGGCGTCACGGATGCGCCCAAGCCCGTCGGACACGCGGACGAAATACTCCCTCCCCGCCTCGGTCAACGCCACCTGCCGGCCACGCCGGGTGAACAGCGCGACGGCAAACCAGTCCTCCAGCGTGCGGACGTGGCGGCTGACCGCGCTTTGGGTCAGGCACAGCTCCTCGGCCGCCTGGGTGAAGCTGCCCAGCCGCGCCGCCGCCTCGAACGCCCGCACCGCGGCCAGCGAGGGATGCCCTCTTGCATGAGTTTGGATCATGGAAAGGGAAGCCTTTAGTCGTTTTGCCGGCCATCCGCCCGCACCTACGATCATGTGGAAGCGTAACCCGGAGGGAAGGGATCGGTCCATGAGCCACACCACCACAGGGAGCACCGCCGCATCCCGCCCGCCCGCCGCGGTGGGGGCGCCGCTCTCTGTGCCGTTGCCGCTGCTCATGCTGTCGGGCGCGCTGGCGCTGGGGATCGGGTCGGGGCTGGGCGGCAAGCCGCTGCTGCGCGCGCTGGACGCCGGCTTCGGCGCGTCGCTGGCGGAGTACGCGCTGATCCTGATCCCGGCGTTCATCATGGCGTCGTCGCTGTCGCGCAGCAGAGCGCAGGCGGCGTCGGGGCGAGCGGCGACTCTGCTGGCGCCACTGGCCGGCGCCGGCATGGCCTGCCCCGACACCGCCTACGCCGCCCTGTCCGCAACGGCGGGGCCGCGCAAGCTGTCCACACTGTTCGGCGCCTATGCCGGGTTCAAGCTGCTGGTGCCGGCCGGACCGGCCATCGTCGCCACCGGGCTGGGAGGCTTCGACATCCGGCTGACGGTGGCGGCGCTGCCCGTGTTCCTGGTGGCCTGGGGGGCCGGGCTGCTGTTCGCCCGGCGCTTCGAGGCGGCGGACGGGCCGGCCGCAGCGGGGCGTCCAGGGGGGCGCGTGCTGGCGCCGCTCGCCACCATCGCCGGGTTGCTGGCGCTCGGCTACGCGCTGCAACGGGATGGCGACCTGCCGCCACTGCCCGGATTCCTGGTCAGCCCCAAGGGGGCCTTGCTGCTGGCGGCTTGCGTGTCGCTGCTGCCGCTGAGCCGCGAGGAGCGCGCGCAGGCGCTGGACAGCGGCATGCGGCGCACCGCCCCCCTGCTGCTGACGATCGGCGCGGCGAGCGCGCTCGGCGCCATGCTGGCGGAGACGATGCCGGTGGCCCGATACGCCGACGCGCTGGTGTCGACCGGGCTGGTGCTGCCGGCGCTGTTCGTCTTCACCGCGACCTTCAAGGTGCTCAAAGGTTCCTCGATGGCGACCTTCGCCGGAACCAGCGGCGTCGTGGCCGCGCTGCTGCCGTCCTTGGCGGTGTCACCGGAAGCAGCCGCACTGGCCATGTGCGCCGGTGCCTTCGTGGCGATCACGCCGAACGACAGCCTGTACTGGCTGGTCCGCCAGGACGCCCTCGCCGGCCGCGACGAAGCGGCGGCCATGCGCGTCCTCACGGTCGGCTCGACGCTTCAGGGAACGGCGGCGCTGCTGACGGTGTGCGCGATGCAGGCGGCGGGGCTGCTGTGACGTCGGCCGACCGCATGCAGCGCATCACCGTGAAGCAAGGCCGGCACGCTCGCGAGTCTCGCCGCCGGTGACGGCGTCCATCAGGCGGCGCGACATAGTGAACGCCGACGTGCCACTCCAGGCCGCTGGGAGGGCGGAAGGTGTGGGTGAAGCCGCTGGAGTTGCGGTGCTCCCCCAGCACGCAGACCCGCCAGCTGCGGACGGCGACTGCGGCGTGGGCCGCACCGGTGCTGGCGGCGCTCGCCGGACTGGCCGGCGCGGGGCCCGGTTCGCTGGTCAGCGACCGCGCGGCGCAGGCGCTCGGCCCGTTCGAGCGGATCCTGCCCTCGCCGCTGGTCTACTTCGGTTACGCGGCTCTGCTGGCAGTGGCGATCCCGGTGCTGGTGGCGCTGATGCGCGCTCCGCCACACCTCGGCCGCGAGTTGCTGGCGATGGAGGCCGAAGACCACGACCTGCGCGTCCACACTTCCGTCGGCAGCGACCTCCTGCTGATGCGCATGCGCGACGCGGTGACCGAACTGGCGCCGCCGGACGGGCTGCGGGTGCACCGCTCCGGGTGGGTGACGCGCACCGGGGTGGAGCGCGCGGCGCGCAACGGCACCGGCCTGGCACTGCCCCTGCGCAGCGGGCTGACCGTGCCGGTGGCCCGCGCGCAGCGCCGTGCAAGTCAGGGAGTGGTTGGGCGCGTAAGGATCAGTCCATCGCCCGGCTGGTCGGGTTGCCGATCATCGACAGGAACTCGCGCCGGGTCGACGGATCGGTGCGGAAGGCGCCGAGCATGCGGCTGGTCACCATGGTGACACCCGTCTTGTGCACGCCGCGCGTGGTCATGCACTGGTGCGCCGCCTCGACCACCACGGCCACGCCCTCGGGCTGCAGCACCTCGTCGATGGTGTTGGCGATCTGCGCGGTCATTTTCTCCTGGATCTGCAGGCGCTTGGCGTAGGCCTCGACCAGGCGCGCCAGCTTGGAGATGCCGACCACGCGGCGGCGCGGCAGGTAGGCCACGTGCGCCTTGCCGATGATCGGCACCATGTGGTGCTCGCAGTAGGATTCGACGCGGATGTCGCGCAGCACGACCATCTCGTCGTAGCCGTCGATCTCCTCGAAGGTGCGCTGCAGAATCTCGACCGGGTCGATGCCGTAGCCGCCGAAGAACTCCTCGTACGAACGCACGACGCGGTCGGGCGTGCCCAGCAGCCCCTCGCGCGCCGGGTCGTCGCCGGCCCAGCGGATCAGCGTGCGGACCGCCTCCTCGGCTTCGGAGCGGGTCGGGCGCGCCACCTCGGGCCGGGCGGCGCGGGGATGGCCCGGGCCGCGCAGCACGTTGTCGGCTTCGGGGGGCTTCGGGGAAACGGTCACGGCGACGGTCCTTCTCTCAAACGCTGGCTCTCAAGCGCAGGCGTGGCCTTGATACGCGGGCCTCGCCCGGCCGGATCACCGCCACCCGTGCGGAGGTAACCCTTGCACGCGGAGAGTCAACCCGTGCGCAACGCGGATCAGTTCAGCTGTCGCGGCTGGTGCGGGCTGTCGAGCGAGAAGGCGGGGATGGCGACGTCGAAGGTCTCGCCACGCCCGGTCTCCATCTGGTAGCTGCCGACCATGATGCCGGAAGGCGCCGCCAGCGGCGTGCCGCTGGTGTACTCGAACGCCTCGCCGGGCTCGAGCACCGGCTGCTCGCCGACCACGCCGGGGCCGCGCACCTCCTGCACGCGGCCGAAGCTGTCGGTGATCCGCCAGTAGCGGGTGCGCAATTGCACCGTCTCGCTGCCCTCGTTCTCGATGCGGACATGGTAGGCCCAGACGAAGTGGTTCTCCGTCGGGGCCGACTGGTCCTCGAGGTACATGGGGTTGACCGTGATGCGGATGGAGCGCGTTGTCTTGCTGTACATCCTGACCTCCCGCCGCGTCGACGGCGGCTTCCTTAGCCATAGAATAGGTGTGCGTTTGCCGCGGTGTCCAGGGGAGGCGCCGTGCGCGCCGACGCCGGGCGGGCCGATGCAGCGGGGACACACCGGAGACCATTTGTGGCCGCCCCGCCCCGCTCCCTTGCACGGCACCCGGCCCGATGATATATGCGAGGCCTTCTGCAACGGCCGAAGAGTTCGCGCCATGCGGCGTCCGTACGCCCTACGACTCCGACGACGGATCAGCACCCCGCGCATCGCGGGTGCGGTCGTCCTTGGGTCGCGTGCGGAAGCCGAGGGGCTTCGCCGGAACTGATCCGGCCCTCCCTCCCGGCGAAGGCGCGACCCGCACCTTCCCCATCTTCCCGCCGGGAGATCCCAGTCGATGATCATCACCCCTGAACTGCCGCGGCACGCCGCCGCGATCGAGTCGTTGCTCGATACCGCCTTCGGCCCCGACCGGCTGTCCAAGACGGCCTACCGGCTGCGCGACGGCGTGGCGCCGATCCCCGAGCTGTGCCTGGTGGCGCTGGGTCACGACGACCTGGGCAACGAGGTGCTGAAGGGCACCATCCGCTACTGGCCGGTGAGCATCGGCGAGGGCAAGGTGCCGGCGCTGCTGCTCGGCCCGATCGCGGTGGACCCCGCGCTGCAGGGCAGCGGCCTGGGAAGCCGGTTGATTCGGATGACGCTGAACAAGGCGGCGGCGGCCGGGCACCGGACGGCGCTGCTGGTCGGCGACGCGCCGTACTATCAACGCTTTGGATTCACGCGGGACCTGACGCAGGCCCTGCAGTTCCCCGGCCCGGTGGACCTGAACCGGTTCCTTGGGCTGGAACTGGTGCCCGGCGCGCTGGACGGCGCGTCCGGCATGGTCGGGCGCTGGAACGGCAATGGCGGCAGCGGCGGCGGGGAGGCGGCGGCCCCGATGGTCCCCGCCTCCCCTAAGGCGCTGCCGGCGGGTGGCCTGTGGCACGCCCTGCCGGTTCACGCGCCTGCCTAAAACCGGTTGTTGAAACCGGCGGCGGGGTTCCCTATAAACGGGGGGCGGCGCGGGTGTAGCTCAATGGTAGAGCAGAAGCTTCCCAAGCTTACGACGAGGGTTCGATTCCCTTCACCCGCTCCAACGCCTCCCGGACCATGAACACTTCATCGGCAACCGCGCTCAGGTGGGCAGCGGGGCCGCTTGGCGCGCCAGCAGCTTCCAGGCGCCGCCGTCCTTCTTCCACACCTGCAGAACCTTGATGTGGGCCGTGCTGGTCTTGCCGTCCGGCAGATTGTTCACCGCGTCAAAGGTGTGCCGGGCGATCGCCGTGTCGCCGACCACCTGGATCGCGTGGTCGGACAGGTCCAGCGTCTTGAACGCGTTCTTTCCCTCCAGGCTGGCAACGAACGCAGCCTTGTCCTCGAGTCGGCCGTTGGAGTGCCCGTAAGTCAGCTGCTCCATGGTCAGCGCCTTCAGCCCGGCACCGTTGCCGGCCAGCATCGCCACGCGCAGCGCCTCCACAGCCTTAACGACATCGCTCTGCCCCTCCTGGGCGATGGCGCTGGCCAGCGGGGCAACGACCACCGGCACCGCAAGCGCGAGGGCTGCCGCGGCGAGAATGCGGCGGCGGGCGGGAATCAGATCGGTCCTGGGCATGTCTTCCTCCGTGTTGTGGTTTTGGCGCGCCCGGCGGACACTCACAGCGGACGCGCACACTAGTATACTAGTGTCCAAGAAAAACGCCAGGGGCTCCCGCGGCGATCGTGCCGCGCCTTGCTGACGGGAGCACTCCCTTATGCGTTCCCATCACTGGGGTGATCGCACTGATCTTTCAGCGCGGATTTGCGAGCGCCGGGCCGGCAAGCCCGCCATGACGACCGACCGACGCCCCGCCGTATGTTTCAGCGGCGCGCCCGTCGCGTCATGCAGCACCTCACACAACCCTTATTTGCGCATAGACCTCCAAGCATAGGCAGACGTACAGAGCACAACCCACACGGATCGGCCATACGCCCAATAGACCCAACTAGATTGTGCCTTTATCGTTGAGGGTGTGAACAACACAGCTAATGAGCCAGACGATGGCCAGACCTCAGATCCATCCGACCGGCCGCGAAAGCCATTTTACGGAGAATGAAATAATTGTAACAAAGACAGACGCCAGAGGTCTGATCACTTATGCAAACGAAACATTTCTACGCGTCTCGCATTTTCAGATCAACGAGGTTCTTGGGAAGCCACACAATCTGATCCGCCACCCGGACATGCCGCGCTGCGTCTTCAAGATCCTGTGGGATACACTGACCAGCGGCAGGGAAATGTTCGCCTACGTGCTCAACCTGGCGAGCAACGGCGATCACTACTGGGTGTTCGCGCACGTCACCCCGAGTGTCGATGCCGGAGGCCGGATCGTCGGCTACCACTCCATGCGCCGCAAGCCGGTAGCGGCCCAGGTCGAGGCGGCGCGCGCTCTCTACCGCACGCTGCTGGACGAGGAGCGCGCCGCCGCCAGCCCCGCCGAGGGCATGCAGCGCTCCACCGACCGCCTGATGTCCATCCTGCGCAGCAAGGGAGTCGGCTATGACGAATTTGTCTTCGCTCTCTAAAGCCCTGCTGTTGACCGCGGTCGCCGCCGCGGTGGTGCTGGCCGACACCGTGCAGCCGTGGCTGCTGGACGCCGGGTCGGCCGGGCTGGTGGTCGGGCATCTGGTCATGTTGGCGCTGCTCGGCGCGACGGCGGCGGAACTGGTGCGGACGGCGCGCGCCGTCGGCCGCGCGGCAGCGGTGTGCGACGCGGCGGCGGCCGGCGATCTGGAGGTGCGCATCCTCACGGCACCCGAACCTGGTGAGATCGGCCGTCTGCAGCGCAGCGTCAACAACCTGCTGGACATCACCGATGCCTTCGTGCGCGAGGCCAGCGGCTCGGCCCGCTACGTCGCCGAGGGCAAGTATTTCCGCCAGGTGCTGCTGCAGGGGCTGCCCGGCAGCTTCCGCACCGCCGCGCGCACGCTGAACGAGGCGACCGAGCGCATGGAGGCGCAGGTCAAGGAGTTCGCCGCCTACACCACCGAGTTCGAGCGCAGCATCGGCGGCATCGTCACCGGCGTGTCGAGCGCGGCCGGCGACATGCGCTGCAGCGCCGAGACCATGTCGCGCACCGCCAGCCAGACCAGCGAGCAGGCGGTCACCGTCGCCGCGGCGGGCGAGCAGGCCTCAGCCAACGTGCAGACGGTGGCGACCGCAGCGGAGGAGCTGTCCTGCTCGATCGACGAGATCAGCCGCCAGATCGTCCTTACCTCGACCATTGCCCGCACCGGCGTCGAACGCGCCGAGCGCGCCAACGCCACCGTGCGCGGCCTGACCGAGGCGGCACAGAAGGTCGGCGAGGTGGTGCGGCTGATCAACGACATCGCGCACCAGACCAATCTGCTGGCGCTGAACGCCACCATCGAAGCCGCGCGGGCCGGCGAGGCTGGCAAGGGTTTCGCCGTGGTGGCCGGCGAGGTGAAGGCGCTGGCCAGCCAGACCGCGCACGCGACCACCTCCATCGGCGCGCAGATCGAAGCGATCCAGCACGCCACCCAGGAGGCGGTGACCGCCATCGCCGAGATCGGTGGCGCCATCCTGGAGATGAGCGGCATCGCCGGCACCATCGCCTCGGCGGTGGAGGAGCAGGCGGCGGCCTCGCACGAGATCGCCCGCAACGTCCAGCAGGCGGCGCAGGGCACCGAGGAGGTCTCCGCCCGCATCGCCAGCGTCCGGCAGGCGGCCGGCGAAGCCGGCGAGACGGCAGGCCTCGTGTTCTCGGCGGCGTCCGTGCTGTCGCGGCAGGCGGAGCAACTGCGGACGGACGTGGACCGGTTCCTGGCGAAGGCGCGGAGGGCGTAAGGTTCGCCACCCCTCCCCATCCCTCCCGGCGTCGCGGAGGAGGCCAGGGAGGGGCAAAAAAGAAAAGGGCGCCGAAACCGGCGCCCCTTTCCCTTACCTGATCGCCCCTCAGCGGGTCTGCTGGATCGCCGAGAGGATCCAGCGGCCGCCCTGGCTGCGGACGAAGGTCCACAGCTCGGCCGCCTCGGTCGGGCGGTTGGGATCCCCCTCGACGACGCGGCCGGTGGCGCGGTCCACCGTCACGTCGATCAGCGAGAAGCGCATCGCGACCGTGACGTACTCGGCGTTCCCCTCGCGCCATGCCTCGGACAGGTCGCCCTGCAGCAGGCGGACGTCGGAGATCCGGTTCGCCACGCCGCGGCTGGCGTTGGCGGCGAGATCCTCGGAGAAGTACGAGAGCATCTCCGGCGTTGCCAGGCCGCGCAGCGTCGCGAGGTCCTCGGCGGCGTAGGCGGTCTGGATGGAGATCAGCAGACGCTCGAACTCCTGGTAGTCCTGCGGGCCGATGCCGATCTCGTCACGCGGGCGCGCGGCACCGCCGCCGAGGCCGCCGCCAAGCGGGGCACCGCCCAGCGGAGCACCACCAAGCGGCCCCCCGCCCATCGGGTTGCCGTCACGGCGCAGCGGCTCGGCCGCCGCCGAGGCGTAGGCCGGGGCCGGCCCGGCGCTGCGGTTGCGGAAGAAGCGCATCGCCAGCCGGACCAGGAAGACGACCAGGACGATCTGCAAGATGAAGCCGAGGATGCCGGCGAAGCTGCCCAAGCCGTTGAAGAAGCCGCCGCCGAACAGCAGGCTGCCGATGCCGGCGCCGATCAGGCCGCCCATCAGGCCGGACATGAAGCCGCCGCCGCCGAACAAGCCGCGCGACGGCGCCGGGGCCGGCGCGCCCATCGGGGCCGAGGGGCGCGGCGCGGTCGGCTGCGCCATCGACCGCTCCATGGGGGCGGCAGTGCTCGGCGCGGTGCTGGTGGCCGGAGGCGCGGAGTAGGTGCGCGAGCCCCGGCTGCCGCTGGAGGAACTGCTGCCGGCACGGGCGTCGGCGCCGCTGGCCGACAGGGCGACGGCCAGCGCCACCACGATGGCGGCGAAGGCACGGGTGCGTCGGGAACGGGAGTCGTGGGTCATGGCTCGTTCGTCGTTGGGCCCGCGGAGCGCGGGACGCCGCATATGTGGGGTCGGTCCTGCTCTCGTTTTAGAGGGGGAACCGCCGGTTGTCACGTGATCAACAATTGGGCACGCGAAACAGTGCGGCGGGGACGAATCAGGCGGTGCGAATGCCGTGCTGCCGCAGCAGGTTGTAGAGCGTCGGCCGGCTGACCTCGAGCAGGCGCGCCGCCGCCGACAGGTTGCCGTCCACCCGCGCCAGCGCGTCGAGCACCGCCCGCCGCTCCGCCGCGTCGCGCACCGCGCGCAGCGTCGGCGGCGCGTCGCCGGCGAGCCGGCGCCCTTCCTGCTCCAGGGCGTGGCGGTGGTGCGCGCGCTCGATCACCAGGGCGAGTTCGGCGCGTTCAGCGGTTCGCGGCACCACATCGTGCGCGCCCAGCGCGACCGCGCGCGCCGCCGCGGCACGATCGTTTCCGCCGTCGAGCATGACCACCTTGCAGGCCGGTGCTTCTGCCAGGATGGCGCCGAGCGTCGCCACCCCCTCTCCACCCGGGTCGAGAGGCACCAGAGCGACCGTCGGCCGGTGCGCCTTGACGGTCGCCAGCGCGCTGGAACGGTCGATGGCCACGACGATGCGCCAGGAGCGCAACGTGTCGCACAGCGTGCGGCCGAGGGCGGATTCGTCGTCAGCGAGAAGCAGCGTGCGCAGGATCATGGCCCCCTAACCAGGTCCGGTGGACGATGCGGCGTGGCGAAAGAATGGGCGGCGCCATCCCGGCTGTCCAAGGCGCGTTGGCATGACGCGGCGCGCAATTGTGGCAAATTCTTGTTATCGAAGGGGGTGGCCGGCCCTGCTACAAGAATGGGAACGACAATCGAGAAGCCACCGGAGGAATCCCCATGGCGTTGACGAAGGGCTACAAGGACCTGCTGGCCGAGGCGAACACCCGCATCGAGACGGTCACGGCGGAGCGTGCGCGCACTTGGTTCGACTCCAAAGACCCCGACGTGGTCTTCGTCGATATCCGCGACCCGCGCGAGTTGGAGCGCGACGGCATGATCCCCGGCGCGCTGCACGCGCCGCGCGGCATGCTGGAGTTCTGGGTCGATCCGGAGAGCCCGTACCACAAGCCGGTGTTCGCGTCGGGCAAGCGCTTCGTCCTCTACTGCGCCAGCGGCTGGCGCTCGGCGCTGGCCACCGACACACTGCGCGGCATGGGTCTGGCGCCGATCTGCCACCTGGGCGGCGGCTTCAAGGGCTGGAAGGAGGCCGGATACCCGGTCGATCAGCCGCCCCGGAAAGAGAAACAGAACGCCTGACGGCCGCGACGGCGTCGCGCTCGGCGGCCTGGATGGCGTCGGCGATCAGGCGCTCGAAGGTGCGCTCGGCGACCACCGAAAACAGATCGATGCGGAAGTTGCCCTGCAGCGTCTGGCGCAGCCGTCGGGCCCGTTCGCTCGGCGTCATCCTCATCCCCTTCGCACCCGTGGCAAGCTGTGTGAGCGTACGCGGACGGGCGCCGTGGGCAACGGCGTGGGCGGCGTACGCCGCGGTGCGATTCAGGAGATGCCCGAACGGGCGGATGGGCGGGAAAGGGTGGTGACCCCGGCTGGACTCGAACCAGCTGCCTACGGTTTAGGAAACCGTCGCTCTATCCAGATGAGCTACGGGGCCGCCGCGAGCGCTTATAGCACGCCTTTTCGTGCGTTTCAGCGGCAAATCGGGAGCCCGCCCGTTTCCGCCCGGCCCGTTTCGGCTGGGCAAGCCGGCGCGCGTGCGTATACTGCCCCGATGTCACGCATGCTGTTCCTACGCGACATACAGGTCGACATCCAGATGCGCTGCCGCGGCTGCGGGCACGAAGGGGTGCTCGCGCGCCCGGATCTGGAGCGGCGGTTCGGGCCCAACTACCCGGTGCTGTCGATCGCCCCGCATTACCGTTGCTCGCGCTGCAACTCCAAGGACGTCGAGAGCGGCCCGGCGCCGAACGCGTCGGCCGCCTTCACGGCCGCCCCCGCGATGCCGGAGGATTTCGGCGGCGCGCTGGGTGCGCTGCAAGGGCTGCTGGACAGCGTGCGCAGCCAGCCGGAGGCCAGGGATGCGGCCCCCAATCCCCCGGAACCCAAGGACGACGTCCAGAACCTGATGGGCGACGGCCTGTTCGACACCATGGTCGAGGAGCCCGAAGAGGACGAGGCGCCGCCCCCTCCGCAGGCGCCGTCCATCATCGAAACGCACGAGGAACCGGAAGCCGACGAGTTCGACGAACTGTTCGCCAAGCTGGTGGCCGCGCGCTCACAGGACGGGGAGAAGGGCGAAGAGGAAGAGGAAGAGGAGCCGCCGCCCCCGGCTCCGGCCGATTCACCCTTCGACGAGACGCTGGCCGCGCTGCGCGCCCTCACCTCGGAGACGGAGGTCGCGGACGAGCAGGAGGCGGACGAGCCCACGGACGAGCATCCGCTGTACGACGAGACGGCGGAAGCGCTGGACAAGGCGCTGGATGCGCTGGACGAGCCGTCGGAAGACCTCGACGACATCCCGGACGAGGAGATCCTGTCCTTCGCCATCCGCGATCCCGACGCCCGCGCCACGCCGGAACCAATGGACGAGTTGGACGGCGAACCGGACGAGGAATTGGACGAGGACGGGCCGGAAGACGAGGAGCCTCTGGACCTCGCCGCCTACCGCCGCCCGCCGCCGGAGCACGGTTCGCTCAACGAGAGCCTCGCGGCGTTGCGCGCGCTGGTCGAGAAGGCCGCCGAGGAGCCGGAACCGGAGCCGAAGAAGAAGTCGCGCACCCGCGCCACCGTCGAGGACGAGCCGGCGGAGGAGCCGCCTCCCCCGCCGCCGGTGAAGACGGCGCAGGAGAAGTCGCTGGAGGAGACGCTGGCGCAACTGCGCGGCATGCTCGACCTTGACAAGGATCCCGGCGAAGAGGGCGAGCCGGTCATCAAGCCGCGCCGACGCTAACCGCGCCCCGCCGGTGCCACGCGCAGCAGTTCCCCGCGGCTCTCGTCGGTCAGTAGGTAGAGCGCGCCGTCCGGCCCCTGCCGCACGTCGCGGATGCGCTGGCCCAGCTCGCCGAGCAGCCGTTCCTCGTGCGTCACACGCGTGCCGTCCAGCTCCAGCCGCACCACGCAGCGGCACACCAGCCCGCCGTTGAACAGATTGCCCTTCCAGCCGGGCACCGCGTCGGCGGTGTAGAACGCCATGCCCGACGCCGCGATCACCGGCGTCCACTGGTAGATCGGGTCCTCCATCCCCGGCGCCTTCTGCTGCCCGGTACCGACCGGCGTGCCGTCGTAGTTGACTCCGTAGCTCACCACCGGCCAGCCGTAGTTCTTCCCCGGCTGCGGCACGTTGATCTCGTCGCCGCCGCGCGGGCCGTGCTCGCTGGTCCACAGGGCGCCGGTCGCCGGGTTCAACGCCGCCCCCTGCATGTTGCGGTGGCCGTAGGACCATATCTCCGGCAGCGCGCCGGCCTTGCCGACGAAGGGGTTGTCCTTGGGCACCGAACCGTCGGGGCGGATGCGCACCACCTTGCCGAAGTGCGAATCCAGATCCTGGGCGCGGGTACGGAACTGCGGTTCGGAGCGCTCGCCCAGCGTGACGAACAGGTTGCCGGCGCGGTCGAACACCAGCCGGGAGCCGAAGTGCAAGCGGCTCTGCACCTTGGGCTTCTGCGAGAAGATCACCTTCACGTCGCGCAGCGAGCGCGCGTCGTCGCTGAGCGTGCCGCGCGCCACGGCGGTCGAGTTGCCTCCCTCCCCCGGTTCCGAAAAGCTGAGATAGACCAGCCTGTTGCGGCCGAAGTCCGGGTCGAGCGCGACGTCGAGCAGCCCGCCCTGGCCGCGCGCGTCCACCTTGGGCACGCCGGCGATCGGCTCCGACACCGCGCCGGCCGCCGACACCAGCCGCAGCCGGCCCGGCCGCTCCGTCACCAGCATGCCGCCACCGGGCAGGAAGGCCATGCCCCAGGGGTGCTCCAGCCCGCCGGCGACGGTGGTGACGCGCAGCGTCGCTTTTTCGGTTCGGATGGTCCGGTCGGTGGCGCCGGCCCCGGCGCAGCCCATCAGGGTTGCGGCGAGGGCGGCCAGCACGGCGGTGCGCATGGAGCCTCCCTGGGTCGAGTGTCCCCCACAGGTGGGCTTGGCCGCGCGCCGCTCAAGACAGGCTACGCCGTCGGAGCCGCCTCATCCAGAAAGACGATCTCCCCCTCCATCAGGAGCAGGCAGATGCACTCGCCCGACGGGTCTCCGGTGGCGTGGTGATCGGAGCCCGGCTCGTATTCGATGACGTCGCCCACGCGGAACCGGCCGTACTCGTCGCGGAAGGCGCCCTGCAGGACCAGCAGCATCTCGGTCGCGGCGTGACGGTGCGCCGGTACCCTTACACCCGGCTCCATGCGCAACAGGCGGACCGAACTGTCGCTGGTGCCCCGATTCCAGGACGACACCCAGACGCCCGGCACCAGGGCGGTCCAGGCGCGGTCCCGCACCGGACCGTCGAGCCAGGAGCGCAGCGGTTCCGGCACCGCGCCGACCGTGGCCGGCCGCGGACGCGGCGGAGGAACGAACGCCGGAGGCTCGGCGCCGAGCCGGCCGTGCAGGCGTTCCAGAATGGCGTCCAAATGGCCGTCGGCGGACACCGCGGGAGTCTCGTCGAACCAAGCGCCGCACTGCGCCTCGAACGCGGCGACGCGCTCCCGGCAGGAAGGGCAATAGGCGAGGTGCGTGGCGACCAGCAGGGACCTGGCTTCCCGCAGCCCGCCAGCGGCGTAGCCGAACAGGAGATCGTCCTGCGGGTGGTGGCCGGGCAGACCCATGCTCACGCCGTCTCCTTCACCGACCGCCGGAGCTGCGCGAGCGCCGCGCGCAGGCGGGTTTTCACCGTGCCGAGCGGGATCCGTCTCTCTTCGGCGATCTCGCTGTGCGATTTGTCTTCATAATACGACAACCGCAGCGCTTCGGTTTGTTCGGGCGACAGTTTTTTGATTGCTTCGCGCACGAAACGGCCATCCAGAGCGGCCTGCGTCGCCTCCTCCGGCGATAGCGGCGGCAGAGCGGCCATGGCGGGATCGTGCGGGTCGGGCGCCGGGCGCGCCTCACGGCGCAGCCGATCGATGCGCCGGTTGCGCACGATGGTGAACATCCAGGTCGCCGCCGAGGCCTGCGAAGGGTCGAAGGTCTCGGCGCGCAGCCACAGCGTCAGCATGGCGTCCTGCACCAGTTCCTCCGCCGTCGAACGGTCGGATCCCAGCTTCAGCACGTACGCCTCGATCTTCGGCGCGAAGTGCCGGTACAGCGCATCGAACGCCGTCCGGTCGCGATGGCGCGCCACCGCGAGGATCAGGTCGTCGAAGGACGGGACGCCGGACATGCGACTCCAGGGGAGGCTTGACCGGCGCAGCCTAGCACGCCGCGGTTAACGTAAGATATCCTGGCGTGGCAGACATCCGGAGGGAGGACGGCATGGCGGGCGGGGACCTGACGGTGCGGGTGGCGACGGCCGACGAGGTGGCGCTGATCATCGATTGGGCCGCCGCCGAGGGCTGGAACCCCGGCGCCGCCGACGCCGCGTGCTTCCGCGCCCAGGACCCGTCGGGGTTCTTCGTCGGAATCGCGGACGGTGAGCCGGTCTCCGCCGTGTCGGTGGTGACCTACGGCGAGGCCCTCGCCTTCCTCGGCCTCTACATCGTGCGGCCGCACCGGCGCGGGCGCGGCTGGGGCATGGCGACGTGGCGCGCCGGGCTGGCGCACGCCGGCGGGCGACCGGTCGGGCTCGACGGCGTGGTGGCGCAGCAGGACAACTACCGCAAGTCCGGCTTCGCCCTGGCGCATCGCAACGTCCGCTACGGCGGTACCGTGGCGCCGGGACGGCGCGACCCGGCGGTGGTGCCGGTGGCGGAGGTGCCCTTCGCCGACATCGCGGCCTACGATTCCCGGTGCTTTCCGGCGGAGCGGCCGGCGTTCCTGCGCGCCTGGACCACCGCGCCGGGGCATCATGCGCTGGCCCTGCGGCGCGATGGCCGGCTGGCCGGCTACGGCGTCGTCCGCCCCTGCCGCGAGGGGCGCAAAGTCGGCCCGCTGTTCGCCGACGACCGCACGGCGGCCGGGACGCTGTTCGACGCGCTGACCGCGGCGGCCGGCACCGGCCCGGTCTTCCTCGACGTGCCGGAGCCGAACGCGGAAGCGGTGGATCTGGCGCGGTCGCGCGGCCTCACGCCCGTGTTCGAGACGGCGCGCATGTACACCGCTCCGGTGCGCCCGGTGGCGGACGGCCAAGTCTTCGGCATCACGACATTCGAACTGGGATGATCGAGCCCAGCGTCACCCTTTCGCCACGTTCCGAGGACAAAACTCGGACGGGGTACCCCACCTCTTTCGCGCAGGGCGGGTGCGGCGTATATCACGCCGGGGTGGGTTGACGGAAAGGCAGCGGCGGCGCCGTGACATCGAACCGGTCGGACGAACTGTTTGCAGGACTGAGGCCCGTCCACTCGCATGAGGAGGACAAGCCACTCCGCCTGCCCAAGCCGAAGCTGCCGAAACTCCCTAAGCTGACGCTCGCCCGCCGCGCCAAGCGGCCGAAGCCGGAGCGTCCCTCCGGAGGCCACCAGCCCCCCCCGCCGCCGCGCCCCAAGGTGCAGAAGCCGAAGCCGGCAAAGCGCGGGCGCTCCTGGCTGCGCACGCTGGGCACCTGGACGGTGGTTGCGGGGATCTGGGGCGGCATGGCGGCGGGCGCGGTGCTCGCCTACTTCGCCTACGATCTGCCGGACATCGGCGCCGTGGCGCAGGCCGAGCGGCGGCCGGCGGTCATCGTGCTGGCCAGCGACGGCACCGAGTTCGCCCGCTTCGGCGACCTGCACGGCACGGTGCTGACCGTCAAGGAACTGCCGCCGCACCTCGTCAACGCCGTGCTGGCGATCGAGGACCGGCGCTTCTATTACCATTTCGGCATCGATCCGATCGGCCTGGCGCGCGCAGTCTACGTCAACTGGCGGTCCGGGCGGGCGGTGCAGGGCGGCTCGACCATCACCCAGCAGCTCGCCAAGAACCTGTTCCTGACGCCGGAGAAGTCGCTCAAGCGCAAGATGCAGGAGGCGATGCTGGCGCTGTGGCTGGAGCACCGCTTCAGCAAGGACCAGATCCTCACCGCCTACCTGAACCGCGTCTACCTGGGCGCCGGCACCTACGGCGTCGACGCCGCGGCACGCACCTATTTCGGCAAGCCGGCGACTCAGGCGGATGTGCGCGAGGCGGCGGTCATCGCCGGCCTGCTGAAGGCGCCGTCGCGCTACGCCCCCAGTTCCAACCCCGACGAGTCGGCGGAGCGCGCCAAGGTGGTGATGGCCGCCATGGTGGACGGCGGCTTCATCACCGCGCAGGAGCTGGAGGCCGCGCGCAACACCCCGCCGGCGCCGAAGCACAAGCCGGGCGGCGATGGCCGCTACTTCGCCGACTGGGTGACCGAACTGGTCAACGGCTTCATCGGCGCCGAGCACGGCGACGTGGTGGTGAGGACGACGCTGGACCTCAAGGTGCAGCGCGCCGCCGAGAACCGGGTGCAGGAGATCCTGACCGGCCCCGGCGCGCAGCAGAACGTCGGGCAGGCCGCGGTGGTCGCCATGGCGCCGGACGGCGCGGTGCGCGCCCTGGTCGGCGGCCGCGACTACGACGCCAGCGAATTCAACCGCGCCACCCAGGCGCGCCGGCAGCCGGGCTCGTCCTTCAAGCCGTTCGTCTACCTCGCCGCGCTGCAGCAGGGCTGGAACCCGGACAGCACCATCGAGGACACGCCGCTGCGCATCGGCACCTGGGCGCCGAGCAACTACGAGGGCAAGTTCCGCGGCAGCGTCACGCTGGCCACGGCGCTGGCGCATTCCTCCAACGTCGGCACCGTGCGCCTGATCGAGCGGGTCGGCGTGGACCGGGTGCGGCAGCTGGCGGCCTCGTTCGGCGTCGGCTCGCCGCTGGGCCGCGACTTGTCGCTGGCGCTGGGCACCAGCGAGGTGACGCTGCTGGAGCTGACGCGCGCCTACGCCGGCCTCGCCAACCGCGGCGTGCCGGTGATGCCCTACGCCATCACCGAGATCGCCGACCGCCAGGGCAACGTGCTGTACCGCCGCCAGGGCGGCGGCGCCGACCCGGTGGCCGACCCGGCCCAGGTGGGGCAGTTGGTGCGCATGATGACCGGCGTGGTGGAGTACGGCACCGGCAAGTCGGCCAGGCTGGACCGCCCGGTGGCCGGCAAGACCGGCACGACGCAGGACTACCACGACGCCTGGTTCATGGGCTTCACCGCCGACCTCGTGGCCGGCGTCTGGCTGGGCAACGACAACAACGCGGAGATGAAGCGCGTCACCGGCGGCAGCCTGCCGGCGAAGCTGTGGCACGCCTTCATGGCCGACGCGCACGCCGGCCTGCCGCCGCGGCCGCTGCCCGGCATGGACGGCGTTGCCGGCCCGGCCTACGTCGCCACCGCCCCGCTGACGGCGGGCGAGCCGGCGCACGGCAAGCCGACGCCGTCCGGCGGTGGGGGCGGTGGCATCGGCGGGCTGATCGACCGGCTCCTCGGTGGCGTCTCGGCGCCCAGCGGGCCAGTGGTCCGCGCCGACCTGCCCAGCCACACCCGGTGACGGACGCGCGCGTGTCGCCGCCGGCCTTCGAACCCAAGGCGTTCCCGCCCCGCCGCTTCGAGGAGGGCGCCTTCATCTTCCGCGAAGGCGACCCACCCGGCTGCGCCTACGTGGTGCAGACCGGCAAGGTCGAGATCTTCCGCGGCCAGGGGGCGAGCCGCCGGCTGCTCGGCGCCGTCAAGCCGGGCGGCATCTTCGGCGAGATGGCGCTGATCGACAACAGCCCGCGCATGGCCGACGCCATCGCCGCCGAGACCACGGTGTGCCTCGTCATCCCGCCCGCCGCCTTCCGCGAGAAGCTGGAGAAGGCCGACCCGTTCATCCGGGCGCTGCTGCGAATCCTGGTGAAGAACACGCGGTCGATGGCGGAGGTGATGGATTAGGCTGCGCCCAGCCAGTCCACCACGCCCTTCCCTGCCTTCACCCCCGTCGCGAAGCAGCCCTGCAGCAGGTAGCCGCCGGTCGGCGCCTCCCAGTCCAGCATCTCGCCAGCGACGAAGACGCCCGGCAGGCGGGTCAGCATCAGCCGGTCGTCCACCGCGTCGAAGCGCACGCCGCCGGCCGAGGAGATGGCGCGCTCGATGGGGCGCACGGCGGTCAGCGGCACCGAGAGCGCCTTGATGTGCCCGGCGAGCGCCGCGGGGTCGGACAGGTCGGCCACCGGCGCGAACTCGCGCAGCAGGGCGGCGCGCACGCCAGTCAGGTTCAGCGCCTTCTTCAGGAAGGTGGACAGCGATTCCGCCCCGCGACCGCGCAGGCGCTTGCGCAGGTCCTCCTCGCGGCGCTCCGGCATCAAGTCGATGGTCAGGGTGGCCCAGCCGTCGCGCTCGATGGCGTCGCGGATCGGCGCGCTGAGCGCGTAGACGGCGCCGCCCTCGATGCCGGTCTCGGTGACGACGAACTCTCCCTTCACCCGGCGCTCGCCGAAGGACAGCGCGACGCTCTTCACCGGCTCGCCGGCGAAACGGGTGCGCAGGTGCTCCGACCACGGCACCTCGATGCCCATGTTGGACGGGCGCAGCGGCGCCACGTCGATGCCGCGGGCCTGCAGGATCCCGGTCCAGGCGCCGTCGGAGCCGGTGCGCGGCCAGCTCGCCCCGCCCAGCGCCAGCACCACCGCCTTGGCGTTCACGGCGACCGGCGCGCCGTCGGGGCCGGAGACGCGCAACGCGCCGTCCTCGTCCCATCCCAGCCAGCGGTGGCGGGCATGCAGCGTCACGCCCAGCCCGCCCAGCCGGCGCAACCACGCCCGCACCAGCGTGGATGCCTTCATCCCCGTGGGGAACACCCGACCGCTGGAGCCGACGAAGGTCTCGATCCCCAGACCCGCCGCCCAGGCGCGCAGGTCATCCGGCGTGAAGCCGGCGAGGCACTCCGCGAAGAACCCCGCGCGCTCGCCGTAGCGGCCGACGAAGGAGTCCAGCGGCTCCGAATGCGTCAGGTTCAGCCCGCCGCGCCCGGCCAGCAGCAGCTTGCGCGCCGGCGAGGGCATACGCTCGAACACGGCAACGGAACGGCCGCTGCCGGCGATCACCTCGGCCGCCATCAGCCCGGCCGGGCCGGCGCCGACCACCGCGACGTCGGTCTCAAGAATGGTCATCGAAAGCCTTTCCGGGCACCACGTCCGTCATCAACACCCGCACTCCGCCGCACTTCAGGACCGCTACCCTGTGGTGTTCGCGGGCGGAAGGCAAGACGCGTCGATGCCGACGCGCCGGAAAGGCCAGCGTTGGCCGGGGCAAGAGAATCCCGCCATCACCTTCCTACTCGACCCGATCGCAGCGCAACCAAAAGGTTTCGGTTTGCTTTCGTTTCCATTTTTCGATATCGTTAGCTAGCATTGCAAAGCGCCGTTAACGCAACACGGACTGTATCACGCAACGAGTATTCAGGTATCCGGATTGCCCCCGTTACAAAACAGCGCCTACGTTTGAATTTGCTATGGCCCGCAAAATGAAGACAGGGTGTGTGCTACATGAGTGTTACGCCAACGATGAGTCTCAGGGTCCCGCCCTGCCCCGAGACACGAAAGGCTCTGCGTGAAACCGCGCGCGCCCTGCGCGAAGGGCGGATCACCGCCGCGCGCTTGCTCTCCTGGCTCGCTGGCGAGCAGGTGGCGGCCGGCGGCCTCGCCGACCGCGTGAAGCATCTCGAGGATCGGGTCGACGCCCTGGAGACGGGCTTGAGGAACGCGTGAGCAGCGCACGCACAGCAACGGACTACGGCGCCGGCACGGCGAGTGCCGTCACCATGCGCGCACGGATGCGCTCCGCCGCCGCGATCGCACCCTCGGCCTGGGTGCGCGTGACCAGTTCGAACGGCGCCACGCCTTCGTAGCTGCATTGCCCGCTCAGCACGGCGAGCGCGGACATCAGGGTGTGTCCGTCCTCGGTCAGGTCCTCGGACACCGCCATTCCCACCTCATCCCGCACCCGGCCGAGCAGCAGGAGCAGGTTCTGCTGCCCCAGGACCCGGCCGTCATGCGCCACCAGCACCGCCTTGATAGCCTTGCCCGCCGCCTCGCCCGCCGCGAGGCAGGCCCAATCGTGATGCCCCGCCGTCAGCGCTGCGCGGGCGTGCTCCAGATCGTGCGCGGATTGCCGCACCCAGGCGGCCATCGTCTCGGGCATGGCGCTCGCTCCCCGCTGCCGATGGGAAAAGGGCATCGCAGACACAGGGTTGTTGTCAAGGTCCGGGGCGCACGCAGAAATCTGCGCCAAATTGTCTCAAATGCTCGGCTATATCCGTTAACGAATAGATGGTATCACCATCCGCCAGGGTTCATCGGCGGAGGACTGCAGCGTGCGCGACAACGGCCCCATCACCAACCGGGAAGTGGAACTGGGTGACGGCGACCTGATCGTGTCGCGCACCGACCCCAAGGGCAAGATCACCTTCGTCAACAAGACGTTCGTCGACATCAGCGGCTTCACGGAAGCGGAGCTGATCGGCGCACCGCACAACATCCTGCGCCATCCGCACATGCCCGCCGGCGCCTTCGCCGACCTGTGGGCCACCATCAAGGCGGGACGCCCCTGGGAAGGGCTGGTCAAGAACCGCACCAAGGGCGGCGACCACTATTGGGTGCGCGCCAACGTCACGCCGATCCTCGAGAACGGCCAAGTCACCGGCTACATCTCCATCCGCTCCAAGCCGTCGCGCGCCCAGATCAGCGAGGCGGAGCGCATCTACGAGCTGTTCCGCACCGGGCGCGCCGGCCACCTAACGGTGCGCGAGGGCGTGGTCGCGTCGAAGGGCATCCGGGCGCGCCTGGACGATCTGTGCGCCAGTGTCGCCGGGCGGACGGCCGGGGCCTTCGCGCTGATGGGCGCGCTGCTGGCCTGGGCCGGCGCCTCGGCGCTGGACGGCATGGCGTCGGTCGGCGCCGCGCTCGGCGCGCTGGCGCTGGCCGGCGTCCTGGCGGCGGCGCTGGTAGCCACCGTGCGCACGCCACTGCGCCGCTTCGAGGACCATCTCGACCACGTCGCCCGCGGCGAGCTGATGCACGAGGTGGAGACCGCCGCCACGCCGGAGTTCCGCCGCCTGAGCGCGCTGCTGCGCACCATGAAGGCGACCATCGCCTACTCGATCCAGGAACGCGCCGAGCGCGAGCGCCAAGCCGCCGAAGACCGCCGCAAGGCGCTGCTGGAGATGGCCAACACCGTCGAGACGGAGGCCGGCGCCGCGGTGGAGCAGGTGGCGATGCGCACCCGCGCCATGGCGCAGGGCGCCGACACCATGGCCAACTCCGCCGACCGGGTCAGCCAGCACTCGCAGGGCGTGGCCGCCGCGGCCGAGGAGGCGCTGGCCAACGCCCAGGCGGTCGCCGCCGCGACCGAGGAGCTGGCCGCCTCTATCCGCGAGATCACCAGCCAGGTGGCGCACGCCGGCGCGGTCACCAAGTCGGCGGTGGACGACAGCCGGCAGTCGGAGCAGGCCATCGTCTCGCTGTCCGATGCGGTCGGCCGCATCGGCGAGGTCGCCGGGCTGATCCAGGACATCGCGGCGCAGACCAACCTGCTGGCGCTGAACGCCACCATCGAGGCGGCGCGGGCGGGCGAGGCCGGCAAGGGCTTCGCCGTGGTGGCCGGCGAGGTGAAGAACCTCGCCAACCAGACGGCGCGCTCGACCGAGGAGATCACCCGGCAGATCCAGGAGATCCAGGCCGCCACCCGCGACGCGGTGGCCGCGGTGTCCGGCATCGGCCGCACCATCGGCGACATCGACCACATCTCCGCCTCCATCGCCGCCGCCATGGAGGAGCAGGCCGCCGCCACCCAGGAGATCAGCCGCAACGTCGCCGAGACCAGCGCCGCCGCGCAGGAGGTGGCGACCCTGATCTCCTCGGTGTCGCGCGACGCCGACGAGACGCGCGGGCAGGCGGTCGGCGTGCATTCCACCTCCGACGAGGTGGCCGATGGCATCCAGACGCTGCGCCAAGTGCTGGTGCGCGTGGTGCGCACCTCGACCAAGGAGACCGACCGCCGCATGTCGGCGCGCTACCGCTGCGACGCCGCCTGCGCCATCCGCACGGCGACCGGCGAGCAGCGCGGCAAGCTCAGCGACATCTCGGAGGGCGGGGCCACCCTGGCCGGGTTCGCCGACACCGACGTCGGCCAGACCGGCATCCTGCAGGTGCCTGAGTTCGGGCTGGAGGTGCGCTTCGAGGTCTGTTCGACCTCCGCCGGCCGCCTGCACGTCCGCTTCCGCGACCCGGACGACCGCGCCATGCGGGCGCTGGGCACCATGCTGACGCGCCTGTCCGGGCGCGCGGCGTAGCGCGCCCTATCCCACCAGCCCGTGTTTGCGCAGGTAGCCGCGCAGCTGGTGGTAGCTCAAGCCGAGGTCGGCGGCGGTGCGGCGCTGGTTGAAGCGGTTGCGCTCCAGCGCCGCCTTGAGCATCGCGGTCTCGAACGCCCGCACGCGCTCCAGGAACGGACCGCCGGGATCGTCCGGCGGGTCGGCGGCGGGGACCGGTGGTGGCGGGCGCCACGCCGGGCGGAAGGGGTTCAGCACGATGGCGTCCACCGGCGCCTCGGGATCGGCCGCCGCCACTGAACGCTCCACCGCGTTGCGCAACTCGCGCACGTTGCCGGGCCAGCCGTGCCCGCGCAGGTCGTCCAGCGCCCGCGGCGTGAAGCCGGGGAACAGAGGGCGGTCCAACTCGCGCACCATGCCCAGCGCGAAGTGCTCGGCCAGCACCGGGATGTCCTCCGGACGGGACCGCAGCGGCGGCAGGTGCACCACGTCGAAGGCGAGGCGGTCCAGCAGGTCGGCGCGGAAGCGGCCGGCCTCGGCCAATGCCGGCAGGTCGGCGTTGGTGGCGCCCACCACGCGCACGTCCACCGTCTGCGTGCGGCCACCGACCCGCTCGATCTCGCCATACTCGACGGCGCGCAGCAGCTTTTCCTGAACGGCGGCGCTGGAGGTCGCCAGCTCGTCGAGGAACAGGGTGCCGCCGTCCGCCTGCTCGACCCGGCCGGTGTGGCGGCGGGTGGCGCCGGTGAAGGAGCCCGCCTCGTGGCCGAAAAGCTCGGAATCCAGCAGCGTCTCCGGCAGCGCGGCGCAGTTCACCTTGATCAGGGGCCGATCCCAGCGCCGCGACAGGTAGTGCAGGCGGGCGGCGATCAGCTCCTTGCCGGTGCCGCGCTCGCCGATCACCAGCACCGGCCGCTCCAGCGGCGCCACCCGCGAGACATGCGCCAGCGCAGCCTGGAAGGCCGGCGATTGACCGATCAGCGGCGGCGGGCTGGTGGGCATCATGGCGTAATCAGCGAAGATTTGGTGGATTTGACGACTATCTCGCCGATACAGCTAAGCATACTGCTGCCGCGGATCAAGGAATCCTTGGATTCCGGCGTCTGGCACGGCGGTTGCAAGGGAGGGTGCAGTCAAGGAGACCGCTATGAGCGACACCACCGACCGTTACCGCCCCTACCGCCGCCCGGACTGGTCCGACACAACGGCGCGGGTGCGCGCGTACCTGCGCAGCCGGCCGACCGAGTCCTGGCTGTTCTTCTTTGCCGGCATCGTCGCCGGCGCCATCCTCGGGTAAGGACCAATCCCCATGAGCATCTTTTCGCGCCTGACGGACATCGTTCAGTCCAACATCAACGCGCTGCTCGACCGCGCCGAGGAGCCGGAGAAGCTGATCCGCCTGATCATCCAGGAGATGGAGGACACGCTGGTCGAGGTGCGCTCCTCCACCGTCAAGATCATCGCGGAGAAGAAGGAGATCGAACGCCGCGTCGGCGACCTCTCCCGCGAGCGCGACGAGTGGGAGCGCAAGGCCGAGATCGCGCTGACCCGCGACCGCGAGGACCTCGCCAAGGAGGCGCTGCGCCTGCGCACCCGCGCCGCCGAGGAGGTGGATACGCTGACCGAGCAGCTGATCCAGGTCGAGGCGGCACTGGCCAAGGCCAACGACGACATCGGCCGCCTGCAGGCCAAGCTGGCCGACGCCAAGAACCGCGAGAAGGCGCTGGTGGCGCGCACCAAGACCGCCGCCAACCGCGTCAAGGTGCGCGAGCGCCTGAACGACGACCGCATCAACGAGGCGCTGTCGCGCTTCGAGCAGGTGGAGCGGAACCTGGACGAGCTGGAAGGCCGCGTCGAGGTGCACGATCTGGGCCACCGCAAGTCGGTCGCCGAGGAGATCGCCGAGCTGGAGGCCACCCACAAGCTCGACGAGGAACTCGCCGCGCTGAAGGCCCGCGTCGCAGCCCGCAAGGGGTCGTAAGAATCCCTCGCCCCCTCCCCGGTACAAACCCCCGCCGTCCCGCCGGCAGATCCTCGATCCGCCGGTGCCCGACCGTGCAAACACCGTTTGCGCGACAGGGCGGGGAGGGGGCTCTTTTCCCGGACGCGACCGTCCTCACATCTGCGTGGAGCGAACTGCCGAAGAGCCCGCCCCTCCCTCAACCGTCATCCCCGCGCAGGCGGGGATCCATAACTCCCAACGCGATCGGCTATGGAACGCATGGATCCCCGCCTTCGCGGGGATGACGGAAAAGAGAAGTAGGGATTCCTCGGCGAACCGCTCCTGACCGACCCAATTAAAGGCTCAATCCGCCATGGGCTTCTTCGGCTTCGTGCTGTCGATCCTCCTCGTCACCATCGTGCTGCCGGTGTGGATCGTCTTCCACTACGTCACCAAGTGGCGCACCCAGCGCGGCCTGTCCGCCCAGGACGAACGGCTGCTGGCCGAGCTGTGGGACACCGCCAACCGCTTGGAAACCCGCATCCACACGCTGGAGCGCGTGCTCGACGCCGAAGCGCCGGGCTGGCGCGCCAAGGTCTGAAGGGAGGGGCCGTCATGACCCAAGACAACCGAAATCCGGGGCCGTCGCCGTTCGATTCACCGAACCCGCACCGGCTGTACCGCAACCCGCGGAACGGCTACGTCGCCGGCGTGTGCGCCGGCATCGCCGACTATTTCGGGATTCAGCCGTTCCTGATCCGGCTGGCCATGGTGGTCGGGGTGTTCGTCTTCAGCGTGCCGGTGCTGATCGCCTACGTCATCGCGGCGCTGGCGCTGCCGTCGCGCCCGGAGCGGCTGTACCGCTCGCAGGAGGACGAAGAATTCTGGCGCACCGTCACCATCAAGCCCGACCGCTCGCTCGCCGGGCTGGCGCAGCGCTTCCGCGACGTCGAGAAGCGGATCGTCGGCTTGGAAGCCTACGTCGCCTCCAAGGAATACGAGCTGAACCGCGCCTTCCGCGACCTCGAAAAGCGGTAAGGGAAGCGGAAGCGGCCGGACCCTAGCGGCGGACGCGCCGCCGGTCCCGGGTGCGGATACGCACCGGTTTCAGGTT
Source organism: Azospirillum sp. (assembly GCF_050789165.1). Taxonomy (NCBI): domain Bacteria; kingdom Pseudomonadati; phylum Pseudomonadota; class Alphaproteobacteria; order Rhodospirillales; family Azospirillaceae; genus Azospirillum; species Azospirillum sp. The sequence continues at coordinate 8,259 of NZ_JBOZRT010000038.1, read as the reverse complement.
CCGCGAACCGGCGACCACCGCCATGCCGGCGAGCGCCAGCCCCATCGTCGCACCGAGCACAAGCAGATCCATGCGAACACCTCCTTGACCCTTCATAACGATGGTCGGGCCAAATCGTTGACAAGAGGTGGACAAAAAAGTGGACACGGCGGAAGCGTGACGGTTTTTTTTGCCACCCTACTCCGCCCGCGGCTCGATGGACTGGATGGTGAAGCCCTTCGGGTGCGGGAAGCGGGCGGCCACCTTCTCGCGCACCTTGTTCTCATCCAGGCCCCACACCAGGAAGCGCCGGCCCCGCTTCCAGCTGTCGAGCGCCGGGCGCTCCAGATTGGCGTTGACCTTCTCGGCGTAGGACGCGTTGGAGATCCTCACCAGCCAGCCCAGATCGTTCTGCGTGTGCCGGTCGTCGAGCACGAAGATGCGCCGGTCCACCGCGCCCAGCGCGCGCAGCCGTTCCTCCAGCTCTTCGCAGGCGATCTCCATGGCGGTCTTGCGGCGCTTGGCGGCGACCAGTTCGCGCCGGAGACCAAGGGTCTGGCGGGCGGCGCGCTTGATGCGCTCGACCTGCTGCTGCCGACGCGCCTGCGCCTTGTCGATCATCGCCGCGGTCTCGCGCAGCCGCTTGACGGCCTGGCTCATGGCGAAGGCCATCGCGGTGGCGCCGACCATGCCGGCGAACACAAACGCCATCATGCCGCCTTGCCCTCCCCGGCCGCGGGGCCGCCCACCTCGAACAGCGAGACGACCCTGTAGCCGAAGGCCGGCGGGTAGTGCGCCTCGATCATTTTGCGCGCATCGGCCAGCGCCGGCGCCCAGACCTCCATATCCTGCGGCTGCGCCCAGCGGGCGTCGATGAACGCGTGCTGGGTCTGGGCGGTGGAGCCGACGTACTTGTTCAGCACCTGGGCGTGGAAGCAGTGCAGCCCCTTGACCTCCTCGCCGATCAGGTGGACCACCCGCTCTCCACCGCGCAGCAGGTCGGACACCCGCCGGTCCAGCTGGCCTCGACGGTGCACCACCTCGCTGGTCGCGTCGTGGACCGCCTTGATCTCCTTGCGACGTTCCTCACGGCGCGCCTCCAGCCCCTGCTCCAGCCGGGCGCGGCGCACCAGCATGTCACGGATGCCCAGAGAGCCGTGCTTCTGCTCGATCATCCGCTCGCCGACGATCACCACCAGCTTGGCGATGCCGAAGGCGACGCCGGAGAACGCCAGCGCGTAGAACAGGGCTTGGCCGTAGGTCTGCCACATGCAGAGGGAATCCCGCAGGGAACCGTCCAGAGGTACCGCGACAATCGACCTATATCAATAGGACAGGTTGCGCGCTGCAACATACCTCCCGTTCGGAGGGGGTGTGCTTGAGCTTGATCAAGGCGGCCACCGCGCCGCGTCATTACCGTCGCACCAGCATTTGAGGGGTGTACGACCATGACGATGTCGCGACGGACGCTGATGACTGCCCTGCTGGGCACTGCGGCGGCCGGCGGTGCGCTGGCGCTGCTGCGCGGGATGACCTCCCCGGCCGACGCCGCGCCGGCGGTGACGGTGTGGAAGGCGGCGAGCTGCGGCTGCTGCGGTGGCTGGGTGGACCACATGCGCAACGCCGGCTTCCCGGTCACCGTGCACGTGGTGGACGATGTGGATCCTGTGAAGGCCCGCCTGGGCGTGCCGGAGCGTCTTCAGTCCTGCCACACGGCGGAAGTCGACGGCTACGTGCTGGAGGGCCACGTCCCGGCCGACAGCGTCGCCCGCCTGCTGCGCGAGCGTCCGTCTGCCAAGGGCCTGGCGGTGCCGGGCATGCCGCAGGGCTCGGCGGGCATGGAGACCGGCACCAAGGACCCGTACCAGGTGGTGCTGTTCGGCGGCAGCGTCGGCACGCGGGTCTACGAGACGCGCTGAGCGGAACCTTTACCGTCTCCGTACGGTTGGCGGGAAGACGACGGGCGGTGCCGGGGGGCTCCGCCCGCACCGGCTTCCACGCACCTCAAGGGAGACAGACGATGAAGCGCACGCTCCTCCTCGGCGCGGCCACCGCCCTGATGTTCACGACCGGCGCCATGGCGCAGTCGAACCCGGCCCAGCAGCCGAACAGCGCCACCCAGCAGAACGTCACCCAGCAGAAGCAGAACCCGTCCATGGCGCCGAACGCCGTCGGCGACAAGGCGGGCATGGGCACCGCCGCCTCGCTCGACCACCTGATGGGCAAGGACGTCTACGGCGCCGAGGGCAACAAGATCGGCTCGATCGAGGACATCATCCTCGACCCGCAGACCGGCAAGGCGCAGTTGGCGGTGATCGAGCGCGGCGGCCTGCTCGGCATCGGCGGCAAGAGCTTCGCCATCGACTACACGCTGATCGGCATGGAAGGCGATCGCCTCGTCGCCAAGCAGGTGACCGAGGCCCAGGCCAAGGCGATGCCCGAGTTCAAGTACAGCGACAACGCGGTGTCCTACAACCGCAGCCGCAACCAGGGCAGCGGCACCGTCAAGCAGTAACGCACGCCGTGTGAGGGCCGGAGCTGCACCGGCCCTCGCATTCCGCACCCGCCTTGCAACTATTTGCCGCGAATTTTACCGGTAGCCCAGCTATGCGCGTACCGATGGTTCTGCTAGGGTCCGGGTTCCCCTGTCGCTAGGGCATATGCGGAACGGTGTGGTGCCATCATGCAGCTGATCTCCCGGATCTCCATCTCGACCAAGGTCACGATCCTCAACCTCGTCGGCATGCTGCTGCTCAGCGCCGCGGTGCTGATCGTCATCGGCCAGGTGCTGGCGCGCGACCTGGAACGGCAGGCGGTGGACATGCAGACGCTGTCCATGCAGATCGCCTGGAGCGCGCTGAACCGCCTGGGCGGCGACTTTGCCGTCGCCGACGGCCGGCTGAAGCGCGGCGACAGCGCGCTGAACGAGAACTACGAGATCGTCGACAGCATCAAGCAGATCACCGGCGGCACCGCCACCCTGTTCCAGGGCGACACCCGCGTCGCCACCAACGTGCTGAAGGACGACGGCAGCCGCGCCATCGGCACCAAGCTGGCCGCCGGCCCGGCCTACGACGCTGTGCTCCGCCAGGGCGTGCCGTACCGCGGTGTCGTGCAGATCCTCGGCGAGGACTATTTCGCCGCCTACGACCCGCTGAAGGACCGCAACGGGCAGGTCGTCGGCATCCTCTACGTCGGCATCAAGAAGAGCCTCGTCTTCCAGAGCTTCAACGGCAACATGCGGCTGGCGGCGTTGGGCGTGGCCGGCTTCGCGGTGCTGCTGGCGGTGCCCGGCTATCTGCTGCTGCGCCGGCTGCTGCGGCCGCTGGGCACGCTGAAGCGGGCGATGGACGCGCTGTCGTGCGGCGACCTGAACGCCCCCATCGACGGCACCGGCCGCGGCGACGAGATCGGCAACATGGCGCGCGCCGTGGTCGTGTTCCGCGACGGCATGGTCGAAGCCGAGCGCCTGCGCGCCGAGCAGGAGCGTCAGCGCGGGGAGGCCGAGGAGCAGAAGCACCGCGCGCTGGAGATGATGGCCGAAACCGTCGAGCGCGAGAGCCGCGACGCCGTCGAGCGCGTCGCCCAGCACACCCAGGCGATGGACGTCAATTCCGGCCGGATGGCGGAGTCCGCGGCCCTTGTCGGCAGCAACGCGCAGGACGTCGCCGCCGCCGCGGCGCAGGCGCTGAGCAACGCGCAGACCGTCGCCTCGGCCTCCGAACAGCTCTCCGCCTCGATCCGCGAGATCGGCGGACAGGTCAGCCAGGCCAGCAGCATCACCCGACGCGCCGTCACCACCAGCGCCGGCACGCAGGAGACCATCCGCTCGCTGTCCACCGCCGTCGACCGCATCGGCGAGGTGGCGACCCTGATCCAGTCCATCGCCGCGCAGACCAACCTGCTGGCGCTGAACGCGACGATCGAAGCCGCCCGCGCGGGCGAGGCCGGCAAGGGCTTCGCGGTGGTGGCAACCGAGGTGAAGAACCTCGCCAACCAGACCGCCGGCGCCACCGAGGAGATCGCGCAGCAGATCACCAGCATCCAGACCAGCACGCACGCCACCGTCGAGGCCGTGCAGGAGATCGGCCGCACCATCGCCGAGATCGACAGCATCTCGTCGATGATCGCCGCCGCGGTGGAGGAGCAGGCCGCCGCCACCCACGAGATCAGCCGCAACGTCAACCAGACCGCCACCGCCGCCACCGAGGTGGCGCAGCGCATCAGCGAGGTGTCGCGCGAGGCGGCGGTGACCGGCGACCGCGCCGGCGAGATGCGCACCATGGCCGCCACCGTGGTTGCCGGCATCGATGAGCTGAAGCGCGTGCTGGTCCGCGTCGTGCGCACCGCCACCTCGGAGGTCGACCGCCGCCGCTACCCGCGCCACAAGGTGGAGGCGCGCTGCACGGTGGAGACGGTGTCTGGCCGGGCGGACGCCACCCTGTCCGACCTGTCGCGCTGCGGCGCCAACGTGCGCGGCGTTCCCGGCCTCACGCCGGGCGGGCGCGGCACCCTGCACTACGACGGGCTGGGCCTGGCGGTTCCATTCAGCGTCATGGCGGTGGACGGCGACTCCCTGCACATCAGCTTCCGCACCGAGGCGCTGGACGAGGCCGACTTCAACGCCCGTTTCGACCGGCTGGAGCGTGTCCTGGGGGGCACACGTGCGGCCTGACGCCGCACGGCATCCCCGCGTATGTTGCACTGCACCGATGAAAGTGGTATGACCACTCTCACCCAAAGGGATGTGCCGCTACGACCTTCGCGGTAGCTCCCGGCCACTGACAGTGAGAGCACGGCGATGACGGTCCGGCACATCCATGTTTCCCAGGAACTGCGCAACGGCAAGCTGGTGACGCTGGAACACGCGGTGTTCGAGCGCGGCGTGGCCGAGCCGTCCGACACCAGCACCATCTTCGACCGCGCCGGCTGGCAGGCGTGGCTGGCCCGCGAGGCGGCCGGAGCCTTCCGCAAGGCGGCCTGACGCCGCGCACGGGGATCTCGAAAAGAGGCGGGCTGCGGCCCGCCTTTTTCGTTTCAGGACTCCAGCGCCCGGCGCAGCGCCTCGGCGGTGGCGGCATCGGCGGGGAAGAACGCCTCGATGGCCAGTTCCGACAACGTGATGTCGACCGCCGTGCCGAACACCGTCGTCGCGCTGAAGAAGCCGAGCATGCCGTGCTCCGTGCGCAGGCGCAGCGGCACCACCACGTCGGCGTAAGGCTCCCGCCGGTCGGCGGCCGGGCCGCCGGGCGCCGGATAGGCGGCCAGCTCGTCGTGCAGCGCGCTCAGCACCGGGTCGGCGGTGACCTCGACCTGACGCTGCAGCCGCGCCAGCACGTGCTCCCGCCATTGGCGCAGGTTGTCGATGCGCGGCGCCAGCCCGGCCGGGTGCAGGCTGAGGCGCAGGACGTTGACCGGCGGCGCCAGCAGCTCGGCCGCCGCGCCCGTCAGCAGCGGGGCGACGGCGCGGTTGGCGGCCACCAGCGTCCAGTGCCGGTCCACCGCCAGCGCCGGGTAGGGCTCGTGCCCGGTCAGCACGAGGTCCACCGCCTTGCGCGCCGCGGCGAGCGCCGGGTCGTCGAGACGGCGCTCGCGGTACACCGGCGCGAAGCCGGCGGCGACCAGCAGCGTGTTGCGGTCGCGCAGCGGAATGTCCAGGCGTTCGGCGAGATGGATCAGCATCGGCCGGCTCGGCTGCGCGCGGCCGGTCTCGAGGAAGCTGATGTGCCGCGTCGACACGTCGGCGTGGCAGGCGAGGTCGAGTTGGCTGAGCCCGCGCCGTTGGCGCCATGTGCGCAGCAGGTCCCCGATTGGGACGGTGGCTGTGTTCATGGCCGCGAGGATAGCGCCGCTTCATTCGCGCACCAATGACCTGCGAGGTAATCGACTCCGCTCCCCGCCGCCAGGGAAGATCGCCGCATCATCCCCCGATGGAAGGAGACGCATCATGAGCCTGACTCTGAACGCCACCACCACCGCGCCCGACACCCTGCTGCGCCGCGTGCTGCTGGCCGACGCCGTCGTGAGCGCCCTGATGGGTGCGGTGCTGGTGGTGGACGCCGGGATGCTGGCCGGATGGCTCGGCCTGCCGGTGACGCTGCTGCGGCTGGCTGGCATGAGCCTGTTGCCGTTCGCCGCCGTGCTGGTGTATCTCGCCACCCGCCCGTCGGTGCCGCGCCGCGGCGCCTGGGCGGTGATCGCCGTCGATGCCCTGTGGGTCGTGGACAGCGCCGTGCTGCTGCTGAGCGGCTGGGTGGAGCCGACGACGCCGGGCACCGTCGTCGTCATCGGGCAGGCGGTGGCGGTGCTGGGCTTCGCCGAACTCACGTGGTTCGGGCTGCGCCGGACGGCGTAACCCGGGGCATCCGGGCGGGGCCCGCGGGGGCGCCGCCCGATTTTGCGCGGCCTGCCCCAAAAAATTCGCGCGACGCGGGGACGAACACGTCCAATATGTCTGTCATGGTGGGGCGGGATGTCCGCCCCGGAACAGGTCTGGTGTTGATGACGATCGAAGGTTACCTGGGTTTCCGCGTCGGCGATGTGGTTCTGGATTCGGCGGAGCTGACCGCCGGCACCGCCACGATCAAGGAGTTCCATCTGGTCCCGAGCCATTGGTCGAACGGCCCGACGGCCATCGCCGTGATGGAGAACGGCGCCGAGCGCTACGTCATCCAGCTCAAGAAGGTCCTGCCCATCGCCAGCCCGACGCGCGAGGACGAGGACGACACGGGCAACGTGGTAAAGCTGCACCGGAGCGCGGGCTGATCACGGCCCGGCACCCGGCACGGCTTCCCTCACCTCCCGCCGCACCACCTTGCCCACGGGGTTGCGCGGGATGGCCGCCAGGATGTGCACGCGCTTGGGCGTCTTGACGCCGCCCAGCGCCGCGCGGACGTGGTTGATGATCGCCTCGGGCGCCGCCTGCACGCCGGGGCGCAGCGTCACCGCGGCGTGCACCGCCTCGCCCCATTTGTCGTCGGGGACGCCGAACACCACTGCCTCGTGCACCGCCGGGTGGCTGACCAGCGCGGCCTCGACGTCGTTCGGGTAGACGTTGAAGCCCCCGGTGATGATGACGTCGCGCAGCCGGTCCTTGATGGTCAGGTAACCGGCCTCGTCGAACACGCCGACGTCGCCGGTGTGCAGCCAGCCGTCGCGGAGCGTCTCCGCAGTCGCCTCGGGCATGTCGAGGTAGCCGAGCATCAGCAGGTCGCCGCGCACGACGATCTCACCCTCCTCGCCCGGCGGCAGGATGCGGCCGTCGCGGTCCATCACCGCGACCCGTGCCAGCAGCCCCGGCCGGCCGCACGAGGCCAGCCGCGTCCCGCCGGCGTAATCGCGCGCCGTCATCACGGTGATGACCTGCGGCGCCTCGGTCTGGCCGTAGTTGCTGCCGATCACCGGGCCGAAGATGTCCAGCGCCTGCCGGACCTTCTCCGGCGGCATGGGAGCCGCGCCGTAGATCAGGTGGCGCAGGCGCGGCGCCCGGAAAGGCCGGCCGGCGAGTTCCTGCTGCATGGTGTAGATCAGCGTCGGCGGCACGAAGCTGAGGGTCACATGGCGGGTCTCCAGCGCCTCCAGCACCGCTGCCGGGGTGGTCCTGCCCTCCAGGAACACCAGCCGCCCGCCGGCAGCCAGGATCGGCGTGACGTAGCAGGAGGTGCCGTGCGTCAGCGGCGCGGCCACCAGATAGCCGTCGTCCGGCCCGAGCCCCCAGCCGTGCATCATCGACACCGCCCCGGCGACCCAGGCGCGGCAAGGCTGCAGCACGCCCTTCGGCCGGCCGCTGGAGCCGCCGGTGAACTTGATCGCCTGCGCCGAGTCGAGTGACCGCTCGATCCGCTCCGGTCTCCGCCCGCGATGGGCTTCGATCAGTCCCGTGACGGAGTCGGCCGCCGCCGAGCCTTGTCCCAGCACCCGTTTGGCGTCGGGCGGCATGCCCACGAGGTCCAGGCAGTCCTCGTCCACCACGACGATGCCGGGCGCCGTGGCGGCCACCTTGGCATCCAGCTCGGAGCGCGATTCGCGGGGATTGAGCGGCACCCACACCTTGCCGGCGGCCAGCGTGGCGAGCAGCGCCAGCAGGTGCGCCACCGTATTGTGGGCGCATATTCCGACGCGGCTGTCCGGTGCGGGGTCGAGCGCCTGGAACGCCGAAGCCAGCGCGTCCACACGCGCCGTCAACTCGGCGTAGGTCAGGATGCCGGAGGGCGCGTCGACGGCGACGGCGTCGGGTGTGAACCGGGCGGAGCGGTACAGGAAATCGATGGGCAGCAAGGA
>NZ_JBOZRT010000004.1:0-2857 GCF_050789165.1 Azospirillum sp. | reverse complement strand
CCCGGCGAGCAGCCCCGCCGCCGCAGCCAGCGCGGCGCCGACGACCAGGAGGCGCGTGATGGACTTGGTGGTCATTGTGTTCCCCCCTCGGACTCGCAGCCCCCACCCCGGCCCTCCCCCACCGTGGGTGGGGGAGGGAGGAGAGGACTACGACCCCGACTTCATCTGGTACGCCGTGCCCCAGCCCCAGGCGCCGGAGCCGAAGCCGCGCGCCACGACGCGCTCGCGGTAGATGTCCGACACGCGGTCGCCGTCGCCGGCGAGCAGCGCCTTGGTGGAGCACATCTCCGCACACAGCGGCAGCTTGCCCTCGGCGATGCGGTTGCGGCCGTACTTCTTGTATTCGGCCTCGGAGTTGTCGGGCTCCGGTCCACCAGCGCAGAAGGTGCACTTGTCCATCTTGCCGCGGGTGCCGAAGTTGCCGGCCTGCGGGTACTGCGGCGCGCCGAACGGGCAGGCGTAGAAGCAATAGCCGCAGCCGATACACAGGTCCTTGTTGTGCAGGACGATGCCCTCGGCGGTCTGATAGAAGCAGTCCACCGGGCACACCGCCTTGCACGGCGCGTCGGAGCAGTGCATGCAGGCCACCGAGATGGAGCGCTCGCCCGGCTTGCCGTCGTTGATGGTCACGACGCGGCGGCGGTTGATGCCCCAGGGCACCTCGTGCTCGTTCTTGCAGGCGGTGACGCAGGCGTTGCACTCGATGCAGCGGTCCGCGTCGCACAGGAATTTCATGCGGGCCATGTCTTGCTCTCCCTGCCTCAGGCCGCCGAGATCCGGCACAGCGTGACCTTGGTTTCTTGCATCTGGGTGACCGAGTCGTAGCCGTAGGTCGTGGCGGTGTTCGCCGCCTCGCCCAGCACGATGGGGTCGGCACCCTGCGGGTAGCGCCCGCGCCGGTCCTCGCCCTGGAACCAGCCACCGAAGTGGAAGGGCATGAAGGCCACGCCCTTGCCGACTCGCTCGGTCACCATGGCCTTGACCTTGACCTTGCCGCGCTCCGGCCCCTCGACCCAGACCATCTGCCCGTCCTTGAGGCCGAGGTTGTTGGCGTCGGCCGGGTTGATCTCGACGAACATGTCCTGCTGCAGCTCGGCCAGCCAGGGGTTCGACCGGGTCTCGTCGCCGCCGCCCTCGTACTCGACCAGACGGCCGGAGGTGAGGATGATCGGGAACTCCTTCGACACGTCGCGGTCCTGGATCGACTTGTAGAGCGTCGGCAGGCGCCAGGACTTGGTGTCCTTGTAGGTCGGGTAGCTGGCCACGAGGTCGCGGCGGTTGGTGTACAGCGGCTCGCGGTGCACCGGCACCGGGTCCGGGAAGTTCCAGGCGATGGCGCGCGCCTTGGCGTTGCCCGGCGGGGCGATGCCGTGCTTGATCGCCACGCGCTGGATGCCACCGGACAGGTCGGTGGTCCAGCTGACCGCGCCGATCTTGTCGCCGCCGATCTTGGAAATGACGGCCATCTCGGCTTCCGTCAGGTCCTTGTCCCAGCCCAGCTTCTGAAGCATGGCCATGGTGACTTCGGGATAGCCGTCCTTGATCTCCGAACCGACCGGATAGGCGCCCTCCGCCAGCAGCGTGACGCCGTTGCGCTCGACGCCGAAGCGGGCGCGGAAGGCGCCGCCGCCCTCGGCCACCGGCAGCGAGTTGTCGTACAGGTTGGCCGAGCCCGGATGCCTGATCTCCGGCGTGCCCCAGCACGGCCAGGGCAGGCCATAGAAGTCGCCGTCCGCAGGTCCGCCGTTGGCGCGCAGCGTGGTCCTGTCGAACGTCGCCTGGTGCTGCATGTGCAGCTTCATGCGCTCCGGCGACTGGCCGGTGTAGCCGACCGCCCACATGCCGCGGTTCCATTCCCGCGTGAGGTCCTCGATGGAGGGGACGTTGCCGTCGACCTTGATCGCCTTGAACATCGGCTCGGCAAAGCCGAATTTCTTGGCGAACAGGTACATGATCTCGTGGTCGGTCTTCGCCTCGAACAGCGGCTCCATGACCTTGAAGCTCCACTGCACAGAGCGGTTGGACGCGGTGCGCGAGCCGTCGGTCTCCAGCTGCGTGGCGGCGGGCAGCAGGTAGACGCCGTCCTTCCGGTTGTGCAGCACGGCCGTCATGGTCGGATACGGGTCGATGACGACCAGGACGTCCAGCTTCTCCATCGCCTTCTGCATCTCGGGCAGACGGGTCTGGCTGTTCGGCGCGTGGCCCCAGAACACCATGCCCTTGATGCTGTCGGGCTGGTCCATGTTCTCCTTGGCCTCGAGGACGCCGTCGAACCACCGCGACACGGTGATGCCCGACGACTCCATCAGCTTCTTGTCCTTGAAGCGGCCGAGGAAATAGTCGTACGGCACGTCCCAGACGCGCGCCCAGTGCCGCCACGCCCCCTCGGCGAGACCGTAGTAGCCGGGCAGCGTGTCGGAGGTGACGCCGAAGTCGGTGGCGCCCTGCACGTTGTCGTGGCCGCGGAAGATGTTGGCGCCGCCACCGGCCACGCCGATGTTGCCCAAGGCGAGCTGCAGCACGCAGTAGGCGCGGGTGTTGTTGTTGCCGACGTGGTGCTGGGTGCCGCCCATGCACCAGACCAGCGTGCCCGGCCGGTTCGAGGCCAGCGTGCGCGCCACGCGCTTCACCTGGCTGCCCGGAACGCCGGTGACCTTCTCCACCTCCTCGGGCGTCCACTTGGCGACTTCGGCGCGGATCTCGTCCATGCCGTAGACGCGCTTGGCGATGTAATCCTTGTCCTCCCAGCCGTTCTCGAAGACGTGCCAGAGGATGCCCCAGATCAGCGGCACGTCGGTGCCGGGACGGAAGCGGATGTACTCGTCGGCCTTGGCGGCGGTGCGGGTGAAGCGCGGGT
>NZ_JBOZRT010000037.1:0-1852 GCF_050789165.1 Azospirillum sp. | reverse complement strand
CGCCTGCGGAGAGCATGCGGATGGATTCGTTGCGCCCGACCTCGCGCGAGCCGCCCGGAACGTCCTTCCAGTCGCGCGAGATGTAGTCGTAGCGTGCATTGACGGCGATCAGCGAGGTGGCCTTCCAGACCGGGCCGACGAAGAAGCGGTTGCTCTGCACGTGGCCGCCGGTGGCCAGGCCGGTCGCGGTGAGGTCGCGGCTGATGCCGGCCAGCACCCGGGTCTTGCCGGTGACGTCCCACGAGACGGCGGCGCTGCCGACGATGCCGCTGAAGTCGCGCTGCGTGCCGGTGTCGTGGCTGCGGTCCAGGTGCGCCAGGCGCGCCTCCAGGGCCGTCTTGCCGGTCACGGGCCACTTGAGGACCACGTCGAACTCGTCTTCCTCGAAGTCGCCGCGCGACGCGCCGGGCGTCGGATCGGTGTATTCGCCGTCGCCGCGGCGATAGCGCGCATACACCGACGTGCCGGAGCCGAGTTCATAGCCCACGCCCGCGCGTGCGCTGTCGACTTCGGGGCTGGCGTCCCAGGTCGCCGGCTGGTCGCTGCTGGCCTTGCTGTGCGAGACGCCAGCCAGCAGCCGCAACCGGGCGCCCGCCTCGTACACGCCTTCGAGCACTTCGTTGCGCTCGGTGCGCCGGCCGACACGGTTCACGAGCGCCACCGGGTCGGTGGCGACTTCGCGGTACTGCTTGCGGTCGGCGCTCGCCACGCCATGGAAGCGCGGCGTCAGCGACCAGTCCCAGGCCAGCGAGTAGTTGATGACGTTGTAGTCCAGGTCGGACTGCTTGTCGTACTTGTAGGTGTTCGCTTCGACGTCGGCGCGCAGGCGCTGCAACCCGAAGCGGCGGTCGGCGCGCAGGCCCACGCCGAGGATGAAGGCAGTGTCGGAGACGCCGCCGCCGGGCGTGCGCAGGACGTTGTTGTCGTGTTCGACACCGGCCATCGCCCGCAGCTGGAACGGCGGGCTCTCCTGGTCGGACACCGTGGAGGCCTGGGTGCCGGCCGGCTGGAAGCCGCCGCCCGCCGGATACCAGATGCTGCCCGGATACGGCATGCCGGCGGGCTGCGACGGCGTCGCCGGCAGCGTCGGCGTGGTCGGCACCGACGGCGCCGACGGCTGCGACGCGGCCGGCGCCTGCGCGTGCACCGCCAGCGGCAGCACCCAGATCGATGCCACCGTGAGCAGGGGGCTGATGGTGAGATGTTTCTTCAAAGGAGTCCTCGCGCTTTCTGGTGAAGCGTCCCGTGCGCCGGGGCATGCGCCCATCGACTGCGCGCCTTGCGGCATCGCATTGATGGGGATCTTCGCGTACACCCGGGTTCTCACCAATGGCTCCGTCGGACTAGTGGCTAGTAGGCGGCGCTGTCCTGGAAGACCAGGCGTACGGTCTTCCAGATTATGTACAGGTCGAGTCGCAGCGACCAGTTGCGCAGGTAGTCGAGATCGCAGTGGATGCGGGCCTCCATCTTCTCGAGGGAATCCGTCTCGCCGCGGAAGCCGTTGACCTGGGCCCAGCCCGTGATCCCCGGCTTGACCTTGTGGCGCACCATGTAGCTCTTGATCAGCGGGCGATAGAGCTCGTTGTGCGCGACGGCGTGCGGGCGCGGTCCCACGATGCTCATGCGGCCCTGCAGCACGTTGATGAACTGCGGCAGTTCGTCCAGCGAGGTCTTGCGCAGGATCGCGCCGACGCGGGTCACCCGCGCGTCGTTCTTGCGGGCCTGCTGGATCTGCCCGCCGTCCTCGGTGACGGACATCGAGCGGAACTTGTAGACGATGATCTCCTCGCCGTCGAGGCCGTAGCGGCGCTGGCGGAAGATGACCGGCCCCGGCGAGCTGAGCTTGACGGCG
>NZ_JBOZRT010000036.1:0-2635 GCF_050789165.1 Azospirillum sp. | reverse complement strand
TGCTGCGTCGATAAGGACGCCGGCAAGATCGAGCGGCTGAAGCGCGGCGAGATCCCGATCTACGAGCCCGGCCTGGACGACCTCGTGGCGCGCAACGTCGCCGCCGGCCGCTTGTCCTTCACCACCGAGCTGGCCGAGGCGATGCGCGGCGTCGATGCCGTCTTCATCGCCGTCGGCACGCCCTCGCGCCGCGGCGACGGCCACGCCGACCTCTCCTACGTCTACGGCGCGGCGGAAGAGATCGCCCGCCACCTCGACCGCTACACCGTGGTCGTCACCAAGTCCACCGTCCCGGTCGGCACCGGCCGCGAGGTCGAGCGCATCATCCGCGCCGCCCGCCCCGACGCCGCCTTCGACGTCGCCTCCAACCCCGAGTTCCTGCGCGAGGGCTCGGCCATCGGCGACTTCATGCGCCCCGACCGCGTCGTCATCGGCACCGGCTCCGACCGCGCGCGCGAGGTCATGCGCCAGCTCTACCGGCCGCTCTTCCTCATCGAGACGCCGATCGTCATGACCGAGCTGGAGACCGCCGAGCTCATCAAGTACGCCGCCAACGCCTTCCTGGCCGTCAAGATCACCTTCATCAACGAGATCGCCGACCTGTGCGAGAAGGTCGGCGCCAACGTCCACGACGTCGCCAAGGGCATGGGCCTGGACGGCCGCATCGGCCGCAAGTTCCTGCACGCCGGCCCAGGCTACGGCGGCTCCTGCTTCCCCAAGGACACGCTCGCCCTGGTGCGCACCGGCCAGGACCACGACAGCCCGATCCGCATCGTCGAGACGGTGGTGGACGTCAACGACAAGCGCAAGAAGGCGATGGCGCAGCGCATCGTCGACGCCTGCGGCGGCTCGCTGGAGGGCAGGACCGTCGCCATCCTCGGCGTCTCCTTCAAGCCGAACACCGACGACATGCGCGACGCCCCCTCGCTCGACATCATCCCGGCCCTGCAGAAGGCCGGCGCCACGGTGCGCGCCTTCGACCCGGCCGGCATGCACGAGGCGGAGAAGCTGCTGGCCGGCGTCAGCTGGTGCGAGGACGCCTACCAGGCGCTGGACGGCGCGGATTGCGTGGCGATCCTCACCGAATGGAACGAGTTCCGCGCGCTGGATCTCACGCGGGTCAAGGCGCTGCTCAAGCGGCCGGTGATGATCGACCTGCGCAACGTCTACAGCCCGGCGGACATGGCCGCCGCCGGCTTCACCTACACCTCCATCGGCCGGCCGGCCAAGGCGGCCGCCCAAGCAAACGAGGACGTCGCCCCGTGAGCCAGACCCACCAGTTCCACCCCACGGTGCTGCGCGAGTACGACATCCGCGGCATCGTCGGCCAGACGCTGACCGAGGCCGACGCGCGCGCCGTGGGCCGCGCCTTCGGCACCGTGGTGGTGCGCGGCGGCGGGAAGACCGCCTGCGTCGGCTACGACGGCCGGCTCAGCTCGCCGGCGCTGGAGGCGGCGATGGTCGAGGGGCTGGCCTCCACCGGCCTGCACGTGCTGCGCATCGGGCTGGGGCCGACGCCGATGCTGTACTTCGCCACCCGCGACCGCCAGGCGGACGCCGGCATCATGATCACCGGCTCGCACAACCCGCCGGACTACAACGGCATCAAGATGATGCTGGGCAAGGGCCCGGTGTACGGCGACATGATCCAGAACCTCGGGCGGATCGCCGCGGCCGGCGACTACGCCGTGGGCGAGGGCTCGTCCGAACAGCTGGACGTGCAGGACGCGTACGTCGCCCGCCTGTTGCAGGACTACGACGGCACGCGCGACCTGACGATCGCCTGGGACGCCGGCAACGGCGCGTCCGGCGAGATCCTGCGCCGGCTGACCGCCAAGCTGCCGGGCAAGCACGTGCTGCTGTTCGACGCCATCGACGGGACCTTCCCGAACCACCACCCCGACCCGACGGTGGAGAAGAACCTCGTCGATCTGAAGCGCGCGGTGGCGGAGCACGGCTGCGACCTGGGCATCGGCTTCGACGGCGACGGCGACCGCATCGGCGCCATCGACCACCTGGGGCGCGTGGTGTGGGGCGACCAGCTGGTGGCGATCTACGCCGCGGACGTGCTGAAGAGCCACCCCGGGGCGACGATCATCGCCGACGTGAAGGCGAGCCAGACGCTGTTCGACGAGATCGCGAAGCACGGCGGCAAGCCGCTGATGTGGAAGACCGGGCACTCGCTGCTGAAGGCGAAGATGGCGGAGACCGGGTCGCCGCTGGCCGGCGAGATGTCGGGGCACATCTTCTTCGCCGACAAGTGGTACGGCTTCGACGACGCGCTGTACTGCGCGGTGCGGCTGGCCGGCCTGGTGTCGAAGCTGGGGGTGTCGCTGGCCGCGCTGCGCGACCGCCTGCCGCCGGTGCTGAACACGCCGGAGACGCGCTTCCAGACCAGCGAGGAGCGCAAGTTCGCGGTGGTGGAGGAGGTGAAGGGGCGCCTGACGGCGGCGGGGGCGACGGTGAACGCCATCGACGGGGTGCGGGTGACGACGGCGGACGGCTGGTGGCTGCTGCGGGCGTCGAACACGCAGGACGTGCTGGTGGCGCGGGCCGAGGCGTTCAGCGCCGACGGGCTGGAGCGGCTGAAGGCGGCGCTGGTCGAGCAGCTTAAGCTCTCCGGCCTCAAGGAGCC
>NZ_JBOZRT010000035.1:0-1646 GCF_050789165.1 Azospirillum sp. | reverse complement strand
GCGGGACAGACCTTCAGCTCTGTCCCCAACTGAATAGAAGGACGACCTGATGAATTCCATGGAAGCCGCTCTGGCACCGCCCGGCCAAGCCCGTGCCACGGGCCAGGACCGGGCGCGGCCCCTGCCCGAAATCACCGCCTACCTGGCGCCTCGCAGCCTCGACGAGGCATTGCAGGCGATGGCCGATGGCAACGCGACGGTGTTGTGCGGTGGCACGGATCTCGCGCCGCAGACCGAGGCCGGGATGCGCCGCTACAAGGCAAAGCTGGTGAACATCCGCCGCATCGACGGCCTGGGCGGCATCGAGGCCGAAGGCGACGAGGTGCGCATCGGGGCCGTGACGACCGTCAGCGACATCCGCCGCCACCCCGCGCTGGCCCGGATCGCGCCCGTGCTGGTCGAGGCGGCCGGGCATTTCGCCAGCGAGCAGATTCGCAACGCGGCATCCGTCGGCGGCAACATCTGCAACGCCTCGCCGGCCGGCGACATGATCCCGCCCTTGCTGGTGCTGGGCGCCTCCGTCGAACTCGCCTGCTGGCAAGGCGGTGCCGTGCAGACGCGCCGGGTGCCGCTGGACCGGTTCTTCGCAGGTCCGGGCAAGACCGTGAAACGGCCCGAGGAGTTGCTCACGGCCATCGTGTTCGGCCGGCCTGCGCCCGACTTCGTCGCCAGGTTCCGCAAGTCCGGCCCGCGTCCCGCGCTGGAGATCTCCACTGTCTCCGTCGCCTTCGGCGCTCGCGTGATCGACGGCCGGCTCGGCGAGGTGCGCGTGGCGATGGGGTCGGTCGCGCCGACGCCGTTGCGCGCGCCCCATGTCGAGGCGGCGCTTGAAGGCAAGCGGCTCGACGCCGCGACCGTCGCCGCAGCCGTCGCCACCATCGCCGACGACGCCAAACCCATCGATGACGTGCGTGCCAGTGCCTGGTACCGCGGCCATCTCGCCCGTGTCTTCCTCGAAGAGGTACTCGAAGATGTCCGTGGAAACTGAAATCCGCTTCAGGCTCAATGGCCGCGAGACCCGGCTGAAGGTGCCGGTCACCATGAAAGTCCTGTCCATGTTGCGGGACCTGCTCGGCCTGACCGGCACCAAATATGCCTGCGGGGAAGGCGAGTGCGGCGCCTGCACGATCAAGGTCGACGGCAGGACCGTGAACAGCTGCCTGATGTACGCCGTCGATTGCGACGAACGCGAGGTGGTGACCATCGAGGGACTGCGCACGCCCGAGGGCCTGCATCCGGTGCAGCAGGCCTTCGTCGACCACGGCGCCGTGCAATGCGGCTTCTGCATGCCGGGGATGATCATGCAGGCCGACGCCCTGATCGAGGGCAATCCGGCCCTGACCCGGGAACAGGCGCAACGCGGCCTCGAGGGCAATCTGTGCCGCTGCACCGGCTACACCAAGGTGCTGGACGCGGTGGAATCGGTGGTCGCGAACAAGTGCCGCGGCGCTGGCTGAACGGACGTCCCATGTACACGCCCGCATGCGCCCCAAGGAGTGACACGCCATGAAACGCGACGCCATCGGCACCACCATCGCGAAGACGACCTTGATCGGCCAGCGCGTCAGGAAGCCCGACGCGCCCGAGAAGGCCACCGGCAAGACGCGCTACATCAACGACATGGTGTTGCCGCAGATGCTGATCGG
>NZ_JBOZRT010000034.1:0-96813 GCF_050789165.1 Azospirillum sp. | reverse complement strand
GGTAGCGCAGGCCGCCGTGGATCAGCTTCGTCGAGGCCGACGAGGTCGCCGAGGCGAGATCCCCCTGTTCGCACAGGAAGACCGAGGCGCCCCGCCCTGCCGCGTCGCGCGCGATGCCGCAGCCGTTGATGCCGCCGCCGATGACGGCCAGGTCGTAGACGGGCGCCATGGACGCCGCTCCCGTTGGTTCGATTTCGCATGAATGTATACACGCGCGAAACGCGCTTCAATGTGACAAAATCGAATGCGAAACGAAAATTGGGGGCGCCACTTAGGGATCTGACGAGCATCACGCAATCATCCGGTCCGCGCGGTCCGTCCCACACGCCCAGGGCCGCCAAGTCGTGGACATTGGGCCGCCGCGACCGTCGATATGATCGCAGTCATATGGCGGCGGCCGGCGCTCGGCTACCGTGTGGGGGCATCATTCGACAGGAGGACGCCATGCCGATCCGCACCACAGCCGCTGCCCTGACGCTCGCCGCGACCCTTGGGGTGACGGGCGTCCCCGCCCAGGTTCGCGCCCAGACCGCCGCGCCCATGGACCACGCCGCGCATCATGCCGCGATGATGGCGGCGCCGTCCGGCGCGGTGCCCACCATGCCCGGCCAGGATGCCTTCGGCACGATCCAGGAGATCGTCCGCATGCTGGAGGCCGACCCGAACACGGACTGGTCCAAGGTGGACATCGAAGCCCTGCGTCAGCACCTCATCGACATGAACGAGGTCACGCTGCACGCGAACGCCGCAGCGACGCCGGTGGAGGGTGGCGCGCGCTACGACGTCACCGGCACGGGACGCACGCTGGAGGCGATCCAGCGGATGGTCGTCGCGCACGCCCACGAGGTCGACGGCGTGAACGGATGGACGGCCAAGGCGGAGCCGACGCCGACCGGAGCCGTGCTGACCGTCACCGCGGCGGACCCGCAGCAGACCGCACGCATCCGGGGCCTGGGCTTCATCGGCATCATGGTGCAGGGCAGCCACCATCAGGCACACCACCTCGCCATGGCCAGGGGCGGGTTCAGCCACTGAGGCCGGACCGGTGTCCGGTCACCCCCTCCCCTCCCCGCACGCCGCCACCGCGGCCTTCGCCAGCTCGGCCAGCTTGCCGTCCACCTCTTCCGGGCCGAAGCCCGGCAGGTCGGCCAGCAGGTCGCGCAGGCGCATGGCGATCAGCTCGCCGGTGTGGTGCTTCTCGTACAACCGCACGTCGCCCAGCGCGTCGGCGACGCGCGTCACCAGGTCCCGGTCCATGCACCCCTCCCTATGGTCACGGGAACGGCAACAGGGCAGCGGGACGCTTCGTCACTCCGCGGGAACGGCGCGGCGGTGCGGCAGCGGCGGCGCGAAGGGGCCGGCGGGGGTCTCCTCGCCGTCGATGGCGCGGTGGAGCTCGGCCAGCAGCTCGGCGGGCGGCACGCCGTAGCAGGCGGCGGCCTCGGCCACCGTCATGAAGGGGGCCATGGCGCAGCCGGGGCAGGCCATGCGCCGGCGCAGGAAGACGGCGAGCGTCCGGGGCCAGCGCTCCAGGACGTCGCCGATGGGCACGTCGGCGCTCGGGTGCGTCGCGGCGGGGTCGTGCGGGTCGGTCATCATGGCCCGAGCCTAATCCGCACCCTGGATCCGGTCTTTGCGCGGGCGCAAATTCCGCTCAGGCCGACTCCTCGTCCGGCGCCGGCATGTCCTCGGCGATGGCGACGAGGCGGTGCGGCTGGCGGATCACCACCTGCTGGCGGCTGCTCTCGACGAGACCCTGCGCCTCCCAGGCGCTGAGGATGCGGCTGACGGTGTGCAGCGTGGTGCCGGTCATCTCGGCCACGTCCTGGCGGGTCAGCGGGAAAGAGATCTCCACCCCGCCCTCCACCCGCCGCCCGGCCTGCCGCACGAGGCGCAGCAGCGCGTGCGCGACGCGGCGCTCGACACGCTCGGTGGAGACCTCGCGCAGGCGGTTCTGCACCTCCTGCAGCCGCGCGCCGACGATGCCCAGCGCGTTCAGCGCGATGCGCGGGTAGCGCTGCATCAGGTCGGTCATGACGGCGTTCGTCCAGGTGATCTCGACGCAGTCGGCCATGGCGACGGCGTCCACCGGAAAGTTCGCGCTGGTGAAGGTGGCGACGGTGCCGAAGGTCTCGCCGGGGCCAATGAAGCGCACCACCACCTGCTGCCCGTCGGCGCCGGTCTGCACCATCTTGATGCGGCCGTCGATCAGCGCGTGGCAGGTGTCGGCGGGATCGCCCTGCTTGAAGGCGGTGGCGCCCTTCGGCACGCGGCGGGTCTGCGCGAAGCGGATCACCTCGGCGAGGTCGGCCGCCTCCAGCCCGGCGAACAGCCGCATGCCGTGCAGCACGGCTGGATCGGGGGCGCGTGGTCCGGCCATGGTGACTCCGGCGGTTGGCGGCGAGTTTGTGCTGGAACAAAGACGCCTCGACGGCGCCACGGTACCCCTGGGGCATCCTTCCCGCAACCGAGAGCGCAGCGGCCCCCAATGCAGACCACCGCCGAGATCGTCATCGACGTCCAGTCCATCCCGCCCTACGAGCGCCACCCGCTGATCTTCCAGGCGGTGCAGCGGCTGAACGCCGGCCAGTCCTTCACGCTGGTCAACGACCACGACCCGCGCCCGCTGCACATGCAGCTGCAGATGCACTTCGGCGACGGTTTCGACTGGGAGTACCTGGAGCGCGGCCCGGAAGAGTGGCGCGTGCGCATCTCCAAGCCGGCCGGCGCCGCCGATGCGACGTCGCATAGCGTCCGCATCGAGCGCGGCGGCGCCGTCGCCATCGCCCCGGCCGGTTCCGAGCCCGGCCCGACGCCGGAAGGCGCCCTGGTCGTCGAGGTCACCGACTGCCCGCCGGGCACCACCCGGGACGAGGTGCTGGACCTGATGCAGGGCGTGGTGCCGCCGCCGGGCATGTACCGCCTCGCCTTCGAGCGCCTGCTGGCCCGCCGCGGCGGCTCGTGCTGCGGCGGCATGTGCGGCTGAGTTCCAGGAGAGTCCCCATGAGCACGAACGTCTTCGATGAGCAGCGGGTGAAGGCACCGCCGGTGCTGTTCTCCTACGGGTTCCGTCCCTTCTTCCTGCTGGCGGGCCTGTCCGCCGCGGCGCTGGTCCCGCTGTGGGTGTGCGTCGCCACCGGGGCGTTCGGCCTGGGCGGCAGCATTCCGCCCTCGGGTTGGCACGCGCACGAGATGCTCTTCGGCTTCGCCGTCGCGGCCATCGCCGGCTTCCTGCTGACCGCGATCCCCAGCTGGACCGGCTCGGTCGCGATCAAGGGCAAGCCGCTGATGGCGCTGGTGGCGCTCTACCTCGCCGGCCGCGTCGCGTCGCTGCCGGCGCTGGCGGATTCAGGGTGGGCGGCGCTGATCGACCTCGCCTTCCTGCCGGCGCTGGGGGCGTTTGTGGCCGCCCCGCTGATCAAGGCGGGCAAGGCGCGCAACACCGCCTTCCTGCTGCTGCTGGGGCTGCTCACGCTCGCCAACGCGCTGTTCCGGCTGGAGTGGCTGGGCGTCACCCAGGCGACCGCGCAGCTCGGCATCGCCCTGGCGATCGGCATCGTTCTGCAGATGGTCACGGTGGTCGCCGGCCGCATTGTGCCGAGCTTCACGCAGAACGCGCTGCGCCAGAAAGAACCGACCCTCGTCATCACCCCCCTGCCCCACCTGGACCGCGCGGTGCTGGTGCTGACCGCGCTGCTGATCCCGGCCGACCTGCTGCTGCCGGGCAGCGTCGCCACCGGCGCCCTGGCGCTGGCGGCGGCGGTGGCGCACGGCGTGCGGCTGTCGCGCTGGAAGGGGCTGCACACGCTGTCGCAGCCGGTGCTGTGGATCCTGCACGTCGGCTACGTCTGGATCCCGGTGGCGCTGGCGCTGAAGGGCCTGGAGTACGCCTTCGGGCTGCCGCTGGGCCGGGCGTGGCTGCACGCGCTGACCGCCGGCGCCTTCACCACCATGATCCTGGCGGTGATGAGCCGCGCCGCGCTCGGCCACACCGGCCGCATGATCGTGGTGTCGCGCACCACGGTGGCGGCCTACGTGCTGGTGCTGCTGGGCGCCACGGCGCGGACGCTGCTGCCCATGGTGCCGGACGGCGCCTGGACGCCGGTGCTGCATTCCGCCGGCGCGCTGTGGACGCTGGGCTTCGCGCTGTTCCTCTGGGTCTATGTGCCGGTCCTGACCGGGCCGCGCGCCGACGGCCGGCCGGGCTGACCGACGCGGCACGGTCAAAAAAATGCGGGCCGCCGGATTGCCCTCCGGCGGCCCGTCAGTCGTGCCTGACAAGGTCCTGAAGCGTGCCCGCGCGGACGCGGGCTGCCGTCAAGACACTGAACGATTAGCGCGGCCTTTGCATTAAGCTCTTTTGCGTATGACAAGAGGACAAAGTGTCGCGCGTCAGGAGGTCGCTCCTCTTCAGGCGGCGACCAGCTCCTCCAGCGCCTTCTCGATGATGTCCAGGCCCTCGTCCACCAGCGCGTCCGACGCGGTGAGCGGCACCAGGATGCGGATGACGTTGCCGTAGGTGCCGCAGGACAGCAGCACGAGGCCCTTGTCCGCCGCCTTCATCACCAGGGCCTTGGTCAGCTCCGGCGCCGGCTCCTTGGTGCCGCGGTCCTTGACCAGCTCCATGGCCACCATGGCGCCCAGGCCGCGGATGTCGCCGATGACGTTCAGCGTGTTGCGCTTGGCCATCGCCTCGAAGCGGTCGGTGATGCGCTTGCCCAGCGTGACCGAGCGCTCCACCAGCTTCTCCTCCTCGATGACGTCCAGCACGGCGAGCGCCGCGGTGGTCGCCAGCGGGTTGCCGGCGTAGGTGCCGCCCAGGCCGCCGACCACCGGCGCGTCCATCATCTCGGCGCGGCCGGTCAGCGCCGACAGCGGGAAGCCGCCGGCCAGGCTCTTGGCCATGGTCATCAGGTCGGGGACGACGCCGGCGTGCTCGACCGCGAACATCTTGCCGGTGCGGGCGAAGCCGGTCTGGATCTCGTCCACCACCAGCAGGATGCCGTGCTGGTCGCAGATCCGGCGCAGTTCGGCCAGCAGCTCCGGCGGGGCGACGTTGAAGCCGCCCTCGCCCTGCACCGGCTCGATGAAGATGGCGGCGACGCGGCTGGGCTCGACGTCCGACTTGAACAGGGTGTCCAGCGCCTTGAGGCTGTCGGCCACCGAGATGCCGCGGTACGCGTTGGGGAACGGCACGTGGTAGACGTCGCTGGGGAACGGCCCGAAGCCGGTCTTGTACGGCGCCACCTTGCCGGTCAGCGCCATCGCCATCAGCGTGCGGCCGTGGAAGCCGCCGGCGAACGCGATCACCGCCGGGCGGCCGGTGTAGGCGCGCGCGACCTTGACGGCGTTCTCCACCGCCTCGGCGCCGGTGGTGAAGAAGGCGGTCTTCTTGGCGTGGTCGCCCGGGGTCAGGGTGTTCAGCCGCTCGGCCAGCGCCACGAAGGACTCGTAGGGCGTGACCATGGCGCAGGTGTGGGTGAAGCTGTCGAGCTGCTTCTTCACCGCCTCGACCACCTTCGGGTGGCGGTGGCCGGTGTTCAGCACGGCGATGCCGCCGGCGAAGTCGATGAAGCGGCGGCCCTCGACGTCCCACATCTCGGCGTTCTCGGCGCGCTCGACGTAGACCGGCAGCATCGCCGAGATGCCGCGCGGAACGGCGGCGTCGCGGCGGGCGTGAAGCGACTGGTTGCTCATTTCCCCTGAACCCCTTCAAGCGGATTGGATGTCTTGAACGTGCGCGCGGCGGGCCCCCGTCCTAACCTCCCCCCATCTTCGACGGGAGGAGGAATGAAGCCCTCCCCCGCGTCAGTGGGGGAGGGTTGGGTGGGGGCCCGATGCCGGCGCCTCACAGCCCCATGCACAGGTACTTGATCTCGAGGAAGTCCTCGATGCCGTACTTGGAGCCTTCGCGGCCGATGCCGCTTTCCTTGACGCCGCCGAACGGCGCCACCTCGTTGGAGATGATGCCCTCGTTGATGCCGACGATGCCGTACTCCAGCCCCTCGGCGACGCGCCAGACGCGGCCGATGTCGCGGCTGTAGAAGTAGGCGGCGAGGCCGAACTCGGTGTCGTTTGCCATGCGGATCGCGTCGGCCTCGGTCTCGAAGCGGAACAGCGGCGCCACCGGGCCGAAGATCTCCTCGCGGGCGACGCGCATGTCCGTGGTGATGCCGGTCAGCACGGTCGGCTCGAAGAACAGCTCGCCCGCCGCGTGGCGCTTGCCGCCGGTCAGAACCTTGGCCCCCTTGGCCAGCGCGTCGCCCAGCAGTTCCTCGACCTTCGCCACGCCGGCGGCGTTGATCATCGGGCCCTGGGTGATGCCGGCCTCCAGGCCGTTGCCGACCTTGATGCCCTGCGCCGCCTTGGCGAGCTTCTCGGCGAAGGCGTCGTAGACGCTGCTCTGCACAAGAATACGATTTGCGCAGACGCAGGTCTGGCCGGAGTTGCGGTACTTCGACGCCATGGCGCCGGTCACCGCCGCGTCCAGGTCGGCGTCGTCGAAGACGATGAACGGCGCGTTGCCGCCCAGCTCCAGCGACACCTTCTTCACGGTGTCGGCCGACTGCCGCATCAGGATCTTGCCGACCTCGGTCGAGCCGGTGAAGGACAGCTTGCGCACCAGCGGGCTGCCGGTCAGCTCGCCGCCGATGGCGACGGGGTCGGAGCCGGTGACGATGTTCAGGATGCCCGCCGGGATGCCGGCGCGCTCCGCCAGCTCGGCCAACGCCAGGGCGGACAGCGGCGTGTCCTCGGCCGGCTTGATCACCACCGGGCAGCCGGCGGCCAGCGCCGGGGCGACCTTGCGGGTGATCATGGCGTTCGGGAAGTTCCACGGCGTGATGGCGGCCACCACGCCGATCGGCTCCTTCAGCACGACGAGGCGGGTGCCGTGCTTGTGCGTCGGGATGACGTCGCCGTAGACGCGCTTGCCCTCCTCGGCGAACCACTCGATGAAGGAGGCGCCGTAGGCGACCTCGCCGCGCGCTTCGGTCAGCGGCTTGCCCTGCTCGGCCGTCATCAGGACGGCCAGGTCCTCCTGGTTCGCCATGATCAGCTCGAACCAGCGGCGCAGGATCGCGGCGCGCTCCTTGGCGGTCTTGCCACGCCACGCCGGCCAGGCATCGGCGGCGGCGCGGATCGCGGCCCGCGTCTCCTCGGCGCCCAGGTCGGCCACCTGGGCCAGTTCGGCGCCGGTCGCCGGGTTGTACACGGGGAAGGTCTTGCGGGCGTGGCCGTCGGTCCAGGCGCCGTTGATGTAGGCCTGGGTGCGCAGCAGGGACGCGTCTTTCAAGGCGAGCATGGGGCGGACCGTGCGAATGGTTGGGGTGTCGGACGAAGCCTACCCGTGTTTAAGAAGTTAAACAACCCCACACCGCGTGTCGAGTTTCTGATGACAGTTTCTGGTGACGCGGTGCGCCGATTCCGCTATCTCCTAAGATGGAGAGTTGTGGCTAAGCCGGGAGCCGGCCTTGATGGATTTCGACGTCGGCGCGCGCCTGAAGCAGGTGCGCGAGCTGAACGGGCTGTCGCAGCGCCAGCTGGCGCAGCGCGCCGGGGTGACCAACGGCACCATTTCCCTGATCGAGCAGAACCGCTGCAGCCCATCGATCTCCTCGATGCGCAAGGTGCTGCAAGGCATCCCGATGACGCTGGCGGAGTTCTTCTCCACCGACCTGCCGCCGCAGGAGCAGATCTTCTTCAAGAAGGAGGAGTTGATCGAGCTGTCGAGCATGCTGAGCGGCCGCATCGGCCAGGTGTCGTTCCGGCAGGTCGGCGACCTGCGCGGCCGGAACCTGCAGGTGCTGCATGAGCGCTATGCGCCGGGCGCCGACACCGGGCGCAGCATGCTCCAGCACGAGTCCGAGGAGGGCGGCATCGTGCTGCGCGGCCAGATCGAGCTGACCGTCGGCGAGCGCAAGGAAATCCTTGGTCCCGGCGACGCCTACCTGTTCGACAGCCGGATCCCGCACCGCTTTCGCAACCTCGGCGACGAGGAATGCGAGATCGTCAGCGCCTGCACCCCGCCCTACCTGTAATTGAGCACCGGCAATTGTTCATATGACTTACGGTTAATGTCTTGTTAGCAATGTGAGCGCAGGGTGCGCCGCACTGCAACAACCGCATGTGCAAGGCGCCGCAATGGCCAACGTCACCGTTATGCTGTCGGACAAGGGCTCGTACCGCGAGGTCGAGATGGACACTCTGCCGCGCAACGTCCGCGCCGCGATCACCGACCTGACCGCCAAGTCGCCGCAGACCTCCGTCACCGTGGACCAGCTGGGCGCGCTCTACCGCATCCGCCTGCCCGCGCCGGCCAACGTCTGCCTGGACGTGCTGTCCGTCGCCTGACGCGGCAACGCACCAGCCGACAGGCAATCGGGGCCACGCCGCACGGCGTGGCCTTTTTGCTGTGTGCGAACAACGCATGTGGCATGCTTGGGCGCAACGGTCCCGACAGCGGCAGGCATCGACATGGGCAGGGTTCTTCGGTTCGGCGCGATCATTCTGGTGTGCGGCGCGCTCGCCGTGGCGGCGCCGGCCCGCGCGCAGGCCGATGAGCCGATGACCGACGCGGAGATGGCCAGCGTCGGGTGCGTGACGGCCGCCGCCTCCGCGGGCTTCGCCACGATCACCGCCGGCGGCGTCGCGCTGGCGGCGAACGGGGTGGGAGCGGCCAGCACCGCCGTGGTCGTTCCGGTCCTGGTGGCGACCATGGCCGGCGCCTGCACCCTGGGTTCCATGGCCGCGCCGGCCGTCGTCTGGGCGAAGCGGCACGGCCACACCGTCACCAGCAGCCTGACGGCGCTCCTGCCGAGCTTCGCGAGCCGGCCTTAGCCGCCCGGCGGCGCGAACGCCTGCTGGATCTCCCGGAACGGCTCCAGCGCCTCGCAGCGCGCGGAATGGGCCGACAGGGCCGGCCAGCGCGCCGCGTCGAACACGCTCGGGTGCGCCTCGCCGGTGAAGCGCAGCGCGCAGCCGACGGCGATGTCGGCGTGGTTGATCGTCTCGCCGAACCACCAGGGCGTGGCGCGGGCGGCACGGTCGGCCTCCAGCGCGTCGAGGACGCCGGCGATCTGGGTGGCGCAGCGCTCCGTCCAGGTCTGCGACGTCTCGCTGTGCAGGGCGCGCTCGTAGAACAGGCTGACCGCCTTGTCGCCCAGCCCGGTGCCCAGCGCGCAGACCTTCAGCGCCCGACGCCGCTCCGGCCCGCCGCGGGCGATCAGCGCCTTCTCCGGGCCGACCAGCTCGTCGAGATGGTCGAGGATCGCGCCGCTCTCGATCAGCGCCTCGCCGTCGTCGAGCACCAGCGTCGGCACCCGGCGCAGCGGGTTGTATCGCGCCACCTTGTCGGCGTCGGCGAAGGTCGACCAGGGGCGGTGCTCGAACGGCAGCCCGTACAGCCGCAGCGCCACGCCGACCCGGCGCACGAAGGGGGAATCGTACTGGCCGATCAGGATCACCGCGCGACCTCCCGTCAGTGCACCGCCGCCTTCAGCTTCTCGCCGCGCCGCCGCAGCCACTCCAGGCAGGACAGCAGCGCCACCGAGAAGATGGTGAGGATCACCGCCGCGGCGGTGATGGTGGGCGAGATGTTCTCGCGGATGCCGGCGAACATCTCGCGCGGCAGTGTACGCTGTTCCGGCCCGGCGAGGAACAGCACCGTCACCACCTCGTCGAACGAGGTCGCGAAGGCGAACAGCGCGCCCGACGCAACGCCCGGCAGGATCAGCGGCAGCACCACCTTGAAGAAGGTCAGGAGCGGCGGCGCGCCCAGCGAGGCGGCGGCGCGCGACAGGTTGGTGTCGAAGCTCTGCAGCGTCGCGCTGACGGTGATGACGACGAAGGGCGTGGCCAGCGCCGTGTGCGACAGGATCAGGCCGGCGTAGTTGCCGGTCAGGCCCAGCGGCGCGAAGAAGAAGTAGACGCCGACCGCGGTGATCACCACCGGCACCACCATCGGCGACAGCACGATGGCCATGACCAGCGATTTCCAGCGGCTCTTCCACGACGCCAGCCCCAGCGCCGCCAGCGTGCCGAGGATCATCGACAGCACGGTGGAGGCGATGCCGATGATGAAGCTGTTCTTCAGGGACAGCATCCACTTGTCCGAGGTGAACAGGTCCTGGTACCAGCGCATCGACACGCCCGGCAGCGGGTAGGTCAGGTAGGTGGACGAGCTGAAGGACAGCGGCACGATGGCGAGGATGGGCGCCATCAGGAAGACGAACACCAGCGTCGCGGCGACGATGGTTCCGGTCCAGCCCAGCCGTTGGCTGAGCGTGCGGGGGGCGTGGTTGTCGCTCAATTCTTGACCCCTCCGGTGGTCGCGGTGCCGTGCACCAGCTTTCCGTAGACGACGGCCAGCACCAGCGTGGCGGACAGCAGGACCGCGCCCAGCGCCGACGCCAGGCCCCAGTTCACCGTCTCGGTGGTGTAGAAGGCGATGAAGTAGCTGATCATCTGGTCGCCGGCCCCGCCGACCAGCGCCGGCGTGATGTAGTAGCCGATGGCCAGGATGAAGACGAGCAACCCGCCCGCGCCGATGCCCGGCAGCGTCTGCGGCAGGTAGATCCGCACGAACGCCACCGCCGGCGGCGCCCCCAGGCTGGCCGCCGCGCGCATGTAGGCCGGCGAGATCGCCTTCATGACGCTGTACAGCGGCAGGATCATGAAGGGCAGCAGCACGTGCGTCATGGCGATGAAGACGCCGGTGCGGTTGAAGATCAGCCGCACCGGGTGGTCGAGGATGCCCAGCCAGCGCAGCCCGTCGTTGATCAGCCCCTGGTCCTGGAGCAGCACGATCCAGGCGCAGGTGCGCACCAGCAGCGACGTCCAGAACGGCAGCAGCACGAAGATCATCAGGAGGTTCGACTGCTTCGGCGGCAGCGACGCCAGCAGGTAGGCGACCGGGAAGCCGAGGAGCAGGCAGGTCAGCGTCACGCCCAGGCCGATGCCGAAGGTGCGCAGGAAGATGCCCTGGTAGATCGACTGCTCCTCCGGCGCCGAGACGATGGAGCCGTCGAGGTTGCGCTGCAGATCGAGCGCCGCCAGCAGGTAATAGTCGGTGACCGGCCCGCCGGCGCCCTTGATGGCCGACCAGGTGGCGCGCTCGCCCCAGGCCGGGTCGATGCCGGTCAGGGCGGCCTTCGCCTCGCCGGCGGCGGGCTGCTCCTTCAGCGCGCGGCCGGTCTTGGTCAGCAGCGTGCGGTAGCCGTTGACCACGTAGTTCAGCCGCTTCGCCGCCACCGCCAGCGTGCGGTCGGCGGTGGCGCGGCGGATGTCGGAGGCGAGCGCGGCGTAGGCCGTCTCGCCCGGCAGATCCTTGCCGTCCCAGGTCTTCAGCGCGGCGACGGTCTGCGGCAGGGTCTTGCCGACCTCCCAGTCATCGACGCTGCGCCACAGCATGCCGCCGAGGGGCACCAGGAAGGTGAACAGCAGGAAGACGAGCAAGGGCACCACGAGGCCCAGCGCCTTCAGCTGCCGCGCCCGCTCCGCCCGGCGGAGCCGGCGCTTCAACGGGATCTCCGCCCCGGTGGCGACAAATGCGGCCATGTCTCTCATCCCTCGGGAAGTGGTGCCCCCTCCCTAACCCTCCCCCGCTTCGCGGTGGAGGGGATAGAGGCACCCTCTCCCGCGCAGCGGGGGAGGGATGGGGAGGGGGCCCGCGTTAGCGCGTCGTTACTTCGCCGCCCACTTGTTGAAGCGCTCGGTCAGGCGGTCGATGTTCTCCAGCCAGAAGCTGGTGTTGATCTCGATCGCGTTGGCGAGGTTCTGCGGCGCGGTCGGCAGGTCGGTCAGCAGCGCCTTGTCCACCTTGGCGGCGGCGCCCTTGTTCGACGTGCCGTAGGCGATGTGCTGCGGCAGCTTGGCCTGGTTCTCGGCCTTGCCGACGAAGTCGAGGAACTTGTAGGCGGCGTCCTGGTTCGGGCTGCCCTTCAGGATCACCCAGCTGTCGATGGTGTACAGCGCGCCGTTCCACACCATGCCGAAGTTCTTCTTCTCGGCCTTGTTGGCGGCGTCGATGCGGCCGTTGTAGACCGAGGTCATCGCCACCTCGCCCGAGGCCAGCAACTGCGGCGGCTGCGCGCCGGCCTTCCACCAGACGATGTCGTTCTTGATGCTGTCCAGCTTCTTGAAGGCGCGCTCGACGCCCTGGTCGGTGCCCAGCACCTTGTAGACGTCCTTCGGCGCCACGCCGTCGGCCATCAGCGCGATCTCCAGCGTGGTCTTCGGGCCCTGGCGCAGGCCGCGCTTGCCCGCATACTTCTTGGTGTCGAAGAAGTCGGCCCAGCTCTTCGGCGTGTCCTTGATCTTGTCCTTGTCGTAGCCGAGCACGAAGTCATAGACGATCGCGCCGACGCCGCAGGGGTTGACGGTCTCCGGCAGGTAGGACTGCTCGCCGCCGATCTTGCCGTACTGGATCTGCTCGAACAGGCCTTCCTCGCAGCCGAGCGCCAGCTCCTCGCTCTCCACCTGCACGACGTCCCAGGTGGCGTTGCCGCCCTGCACCTTGGCGCGCAGCACGCCGATGCCGCCGTCCCAGGACTCGTCGTTCATCTTGACGCCGGTGGCCTGGGTGAACGGCCCGAAATAGACCTTCTTCTGCGCCTCCTGGTAGGCGCCGCCCCAGGACACGACGGTGAGGTCGCGGGCGCTGGCCGCCGAGGCCAGCGCGATGCCGGCGGTCAACGTGGCGACAAAGCCGAAGGACTTCCACATGCGCATCTTCCCTGTTCCTCTTCTCTGGTTGGACCGGTGGTTCACGCTGGGTCGAGGGCGCGCGCGTCCTCGGGGCGGAAGGCGATGGTGACCGGCAGGCCGGGGGTCAGCCCGGCGTGGTTGCCGCCGCTGAGCTTCACCATGAATTCCTCGTTGTCGGCGACCGTCAGCACGGTCAGCGCGTGGTCGCCGAGATAGATCGTGTGCTGCACGGTGGCCGGCAGGTGGTTGGGGTGGCCGGCGTCCTCGTTGCCCTTGAGGATGTGCACGCGCTCCGGCCGGATCGAGACGGAGGTGCGCTCGCCGGGCTGCGCGACGCCCACCGCGGACGCCACCACCCGATCGCCGGTGGCGAGGCGGACGCTGGCGAAGCCCTGTTCGATATTCTCAACGGTACCGTGCAGCATGTTGTTCTCGCCGATGAAATTGGCGACGAAGCTGTTCACCGGCCGTTCGTACAGCGCGTCGGGCTTGTCGATCTGCTGGATGACGCCGTCGTTGAACACGGCGATGCGGTCGGACATGGTCAGCGCCTCGCTCTGGTCGTGCGTGACGTAGACCACGGTGATCCCGGTCGATTCGTGGATCTGCTTGATCTCCAGCTGCATGTGCTCGCGCAGCCGCTTGTCGAGCGCCCCCAGCGGCTCGTCCATCAGCACCAGCTGCGGGCTGAACACCAGCGCGCGCGCCAGCGCCACGCGCTGCTGCTGGCCGCCGGACAGCTGGCCGGGCCGGCGCTTCGCCAGGCTCTCCAGCTTGATCATCGACAGCGCCCTGGAAACCCGCGCCTTCTGCTCGTCCTTCGGCATCTTGCGCACGGACAGCGGGAAGGCGAGGTTCTCCTCCACCGTCATGTGCGGGAACAGCGCGTAGTTCTGGAACACCATGCCGATGTCGCGCTGGTGCGGCGGCACGTTCTTAATCGGGCGGCCGTCCAGCACGATCTCGCCGTGCGTCGGCACCTCGAACCCGGCCAGCATCATCAGCGTGGTCGTCTTGCCCGAGCCCGACGGGCCCAGCAGCGTCACGAACTCGCCCCGCTTGATGTCGAGGTCGAGGCTCTTCACCACGAGGTGCTCACCGTCGTAGGTCTTCTGCACCCCGGTGAAGCGGACCAGCGTGTCCTTCTTCGTGTCGACCATGCCGCCGTCCATCGCTTCCTGTCCTCCCCTGGTCCCCCGAAGCGCCCGGCGGCGCCGTGGGGTCTCGAACCTGGGCTGGACCGTACCACGTGTTTAAGAAATTAGACAAGCCGTTGCGCACACCATCATATCTATGACCGGATTGCTGCGCCCGTGTGCAGAAATCCCGGTCGTGACCACCGCGTGGGCGGCCCTTTGCCCAATCGGCGGTCCGTCCGCTCCGCCGACCATCGGACCGGCGCCGCTTTCCCCGCGCGCCGCGCGCCCGACTCGGGGTTCCCGAGTCACACCTTGCGCCGCGCCGCCGCACCGTAGACGAAGCTGTCGAAGCTGCTCTCGGCGACGCGGAACCACAGGTACTCCTCGTCGCGGAACGACGCCCAGGCGTCGTAGACGCGCTTGAAGCGCGGATTCCTGGCGGCGATCTCGTCGTACAGCGCGAAGGCGGCCTCGTAGCAGGCCTCCATCACCTCGCGCGGGAAGGGCTTGAGCACCGCGCCCGCCGCCACCAGCCGGCGCAGCGCCGCGGCGTTCAGCGCGTCGTACTTGCCCAGCATCCAGCCCTGCGCCTCAGCGCACGCCTGCTCCAGCGCCGCCTGGAACGGCCGCGGCAGCGCCGCCCAGGCGTCGAGGTTGACGAACAGCGCGATCTGCGCCGCCCCCTCCCACCAGCCGGGATAATAATAGTACTTCGCCACCCGGTGCAGGCCGAGCCGCTCGTCGTCGTACGGCCCGACGAACTCCGCCGCGTCGATGGCGCCCAGTTCCAGCGCCGCCCGGATGTCGCCGCCGCCCATGGCCACCGGCTGCACGCCCAGCGTCGCGAGGATCCGCCCGGCCAGGCCGCCGATGCGCATGCGGATGCCCTTCAGGTCCTCGACGGTGCGGATCTCCTTGCGGAACCAGCCGCCCATCTGCGCGCCGGTGCTGCCGGCCGGCAGCATGGTGACGTTGTAACCACGGTAGAAGTCGCGCATCAGCTCCAGCCCGCCGCCGTGCGTCATCCACGCCGCCTGCTGGCGCGTGTTCAGCCCGAACGGCATGCCGGTGTCGAAGCAGAAGGTCGGGTCCTTGTCGATGTAGAAGTAGGCGGCCGACTGCCCGCAGGGCACGGCGCCGCCCTGCACGGCGTCCAGCACCTGGAGCGCCGGCACGACGGCGTTCGGCGGAGAGGGCTGGATGCGGAAGCGGCCCTCGGTCACCTCGGCGACGCGCGCCGCGATCCTCTCGACGGCGCCGTACACGGTGTCGAGGCTGCGGGGATAGCTGGAGGCGAGCTGCCATTCGACCTCGGGCAACCCCTGCGCCATGGCCGGCGCCGCGAGCGCCGCCGCGCCCAGCCCAGTCCCGGCCGCCGTCAGGAAGCTGCGCCTCTTCATGCCCCCTCCCCCGCCTTGTTCCCGCGGTTTCGAACCATTAAGCGGCCGGCCGGAGGGGGTGCGCAAGGCGAATTTTGCGCACCGTCCTGTTTCACATAATTTATAAGTTTAACAGTCCGTATTGACGAAATACCGTGCCGTCGGCTACAAGGGAATCACGCGCCGATTTGAGCCAACAGCTTGCGGGCGCGCTACAAATGCAGCTAAAGCGCGTGGGCCACCCGCCCCGGTCGCCAAAGGCTGCGGCGGGTGAAATTTTGCCCGCCTCCATAAAAACGAATGAATGGAGGTCGCACGTGCTTCAGTCCCTGTCCCGCCGCCGCATCCTCACCGCGGGCCTCGCCGCCGGCCTCGCCGCGGCGCTGCTCCCGGCCGCGGCGCGCGCCGCCGACACGGTCCGCGAGATCCGCCTCGACTACGCCTACTACAACCCGGTCAGCCTGGTGCTGAAGGAGAAGGGCATCCTGGAGGAGGAGCTGAAGAAGGACGGCATTTCCGTCCGCTGGGTGCTCAGCCTCGGCTCCAACAAGGCGCTGGAGTTCCTCAACGCCGGCAGCCTGGATTTCGGCTCCACCGCGGGCGCGGCGGCGCTGATCGCCAAGATCAACGGCAACCCCATCAAGTCGGTCTACGTCTATTCGAAGCCGGAGTGGACGGCGCTGGTCACCGGCCCGAACACCGGCATCGCCAAGGTCGCCGACCTGAAGGGCAAGCGCGTCGCCGTCACCCGCGGCACCGACCCGCACATCTTCCTGGTGCGCACCCTGGCCGAGCACGGGCTGACCGACAAGGACGTGAAGCTGGTTCTGCTGCAGCACCAGGACGGCCGCCTGGCGCTGGAGAAGGGCGACGTCGACGCCTGGGCCGGCCTCGACCCGATGATGGCGCAGGCCGAGCTGGACCAGGGGGCCAAGCTGTTCTTCCGCAACCCCGACGCCAACACCTGGGGCGTGCTGAACGTCCGCGAGGAGTTCGCCAGGGCCAACCCGGAGCTGGTCGGCCGCGTGCTGCGCGCCTACGAGAAGGCCCGCGCCATCGCGCTGAAGGACGCGGGCGCCCTGAAGGCGGCCATCGCGGCCGCCGCCAAGCTGTCCGAGCCGGTCGCGGCGCGGCAGCTGGAACGCACCGACCTCACCCACTCCGCCATCGGCGAGCCGCAGGCCAAGACCATCCTGGAGGCGGGCCTCGCGTTGCAGCAGGCCGGCGTGCTGGGCGCCGACGTGGACGTGAAGGGCGCGGTCGCCGCGCTGATCGACCCGTCCTTCGCCAAGGCGCTGACGCAGTAAGGGGTGCGGGACGTGACCCTGGCTTCCGAAGCGGACCGCGTCGGGCCCCCACCCACCCCTCCCCCATCTTCGACGGGGGAGGGCTCATACTCCCTCCCCCGTGCGCAGGGAGGGCTGGGGTGGGGGCCCGGGGCCCGACGCCTCTCCAACGCCGTCCTCGGCCTCCTCGTCCCCCTCGCCCTGGCGCTCGGCTGGGAACTCGCCGTCGCGCAGGGCTGGGGCAACGGCCGCCTGCTGCCGCCACCCAGCCGCATCCTCGCCACCCTGTGGAGCCTCGCCAAGTCGGGCGAGCTGACCACCCACGTGCTCGCCACGCTGGGCCGCGTCGCGCTGGGGTTCCTGTTCGGCGTGCTGGCGGGGACGGTGCTGGGCGCGCTGACCGGCTACCTGAGCTGGGCGCGCCGGCTGCTCGACCCGATGCTGCAGGCGCTGCGCTCGATCCCGTCGATCGCCTGGGTGCCGCTGTTCATCCTGTGGTTCGGCATCTTCGAGACGTCGAAGGTGATCCTGATCGCGGTGGGCGTCTTCTTCCCGATCTACCTCGCCCTGTCCGGCGCCATCCTCGATGTCGACCGCAAGCTGGTGGAGGTCGGCCGCATCTTCCGCCTGTCCGGCGTCGAGCTGGTCTGGCGCGTGCTGCTGCCCGCCACGCTGCCCAGCTACGTGCTGGCGCTGCGCGCCGGCCTGGGCTTGGGCTGGATGTTCGTGGTCGCCGCCGAGTTCATGGGGGCCAGCGAGGGGCTGGGCTTCCTGCTGACCGACGGGCAGATGACCGGGCAGCCGCAGACCATCCTCGCCTCCATCGTCGCCTTCGCGGTGCTCGGCAAGCTCTCCGACGGGCTGCTGGCGTCGCTGTCCCGCCCGCTGCTGCGCTGGCAGGATTCCTTCAAGCCGGGGGCCTGAGATGCTGCGCATCGACAACCTGAGCAAACGCTACCCGAACGGCACCCTGGCGCTCGACGGCATCGGACTGGAGGTGGCGCCCGGCGAGATCGTCGGCGTGGTCGGCGGCTCCGGCTGCGGCAAGAGCACGCTGCTGCGCCTGATCGCCGGGCTGGAGGATGCCTCGGCCGGCGGCGTGTCCCTCAACGGCACGCCCATCGCCGCCCCGCGCGAGGAGATCGGCTTCGTCTTCCAGGAGCCGCGGCTGATGCCCTGGCTCTCGATCCACGCCAACGTCGCCTTCGGCATCCGCCACCTGCCGAAGGCCGAGCAGCAGGCCCGCGCGCAAGAGGCGCTGGCCCGCGTCGGCCTCGCCGACTTCGCCAACGCCTGGCCGCGCGAGCTGTCCGGCGGCATGGCGCAGCGGGCGGCGCTGGCGCGCGCCCTGGTCGGCCGCCCGTCGGTGCTGCTGCTGGACGAGCCGTTCTCGGCGCTCGACGCGCTGACCCGCTACGATTTGCAGGAACACCTGCTGGAGCTGTGGTCCTACGACCGCCCGACCATGATCCTGGTGACGCACGACATCGAGGAGGCGCTGATGCTCTCCGACCGAATCGTCGTCATGCAGCCGCGGCCGGGGCGGGTGCTGACCGTCGCCACCCCGCCCCTGCCCCGCCCGCGCGAGCGCACCGACCCGCTGTTCGAGGACTGGAAGCACCGCCTGCTCGCCGAGCTGAGCCGCGCCTTCCGCCACCGGCGCCAGGGCGAGGAGGCCTTCCCCGCCGCAGCCATATGAGGGATGCGACGTCGCATAGACGCCGCTACAGTACGCCGACCAAAAACACCGAGGAAACGCCATGGACGCCGATTCCCTGCGCGCGCTGCAAGCGCCGCTCAAGGACAAGTACAAGCAGGATCCGAACGCCGCCGTCGTCACCCTGAAGGCCAACGGCGACCTGTCGGGCGACGGCATCGCCTGCAAGGTCGACACCGGCCGCGCGCTGGTGGAGGCCGGCCTGCACCCCGCCACCGGCGGCCCGGGCACGCAGGCGTGCTCCGGCGACATGCTGCTGGAGGCGCTGGTCGCCTGCGCCGGCGTGACGCTGAAGGCGGTGGCCACCGCGCTCGCCTTCAACCTGCGCGGCGGCACCGTGTCGGCCGAGGGCGACCTGGACTTCCGCGGCACGCTGGGCGTCGCCAAGGACGCGCCGGTCGGCTTCCGCGAGATCCGCCTGCGCTTCGACCTCGACACCGACGAGCCGCAGGAGCGCATCGACGCGCTCACCAAGCTGACCGAGCGCTACTGCGTCGTCTACCAGACGCTGGCCAACCCGCCGCCGCTGGCGCTCAAGATTACGAACGCAGGCTAAGCATTTCGGGGGATGGGCCGCCGCCGGGCGGAGTAACGCCCATCCCCCACCCGTTCTTCCGCGCTTCTCTCTGTTGCAAGGCCGTGACACCAGCGGTTGAGCGGGGACGCCGTGGCCTTCGACCTGACGATCATCCATGCCCTGAACGGGTTCGCGGGCGCCAGCCCGACCATCGACCGGGCCATCTACGTGGTGGCCTCCAGCCACCTGCTGAAGGGCGGCGTGCTGCTGGCGCTGCTGTGGTGGTGCTGGGCGCGGCGCACCGGCCAGCCGCTGGGATCCGACCTCTACGCCGTGCGCACGCTGGCCGGTGCGCTGGTCGCCATCGCCGTCGGCCGGCTGATGCAGAACGAGCTGCCGATGCGCCTGCGCCCGGCGCACGACCCGGCGGTCGACATGTACGTCCCGCCCTACGTGAAGATCGAGACGCTGGACGGCTGGAGTTCCTTCCCCAGCGACCACGCGGTGCTGTTCTTCGCGCTGGCCACCGCGGTGTGGTGGAGCAGCCGGCCGCTCGGCCTGCTCGCCTATCTGTGGACGCTGGTGGTGATCTGCCTGCCGCGGGTCTACCTCGGCCTGCACTTCCCGACCGACATCCTGGGCGGTGCCGTGGTGGGCGTGCTGGTTATGGTCGCGGCGCTGCGGGTGCCGCTGCCGGCCTTCCTGCCCGCCTGGATGGGGCGCCTGCAGGCGGCGCGGCCGGGGCTGGTGTACTCCGCCACCTTCCTGGTGACGTTGCAGATGGCGACGCTGTTCGAGGATTCACGCCGGCTGCTCAGCGGCGTGGCGCAGGTGCTGCTGGGGAAGTGAGGGGGGAACCCCCATTCACGCGTCCTTCTCCACCGGCATCAGCCCGCCTTCCTTCAGGCGGGTCTCGCTCAGCTCGCCGGCGCGCTTGAGGATGGGGTAGGCGACCGACGCGGCGTGCGCGTTGATGCGCTTCAGATCGCGCAGCAGGTCAAGGGTCAGCGCGCTGGTTTCGATGCTGGCGGTCCGCCCCTCGCGCACGCGGGTCAGGTGGGCCTCGGCCGAGGCGCGTTCCTGGGAGCGGATGGCGTCCTTCTCGGCGATGAGCTGCCGGGCCAGCCGCAGGTCCTCCGACAGGAAGATTCCCAGCGCGGTGCGCAGGTTGCCCAGCGTGCGCCGGTGCAGCGCCTCGATGGCCTGGAAATCCTCCGGCGGGAAGCGCAGGCCCAGGCGCGTCTTCTTCGCCGCCATCTCGACCAGGCTCTTGTCGACGATGTCGCCGATGTGCTCGAGGTTGATGGCGAAGGCCATGATCTCGCCGACGCGCCGGCTGTCCTCCTCCTCCAGCTGCCCGCGGCCGACCTTGATGAGGTAGAGCTTGATGGCGGTGTGCAGCGCGTCGACCGCGTCGTCGGTGCGGCTGACCTGGGCGATCAGGCGCTCGTCGTCGTGGCGCAGCACGTCCAGCGTCCGCCGCAGCATTCCCTCCACAAGATCCCCCAGCCGCAGCGTCTCGCGCACCGCGCAGGCGATCGCCACGGTCGGGGCCTCCAGAACGGACTCGTCCAGGTGGCGCGGCCGGCCGGGGTCCTCGGCGTCGGTACGGTCGGGCAGCATCCGCCCGGTCAGCCGCGCCACCGGCCCGACCAGCGGGATGAACAGCGCCGCCAGCGCCCCGTTGAACCCGGCGTGCAGCAGCACCGCGGCGTGGGCGTTCGCCGCGCCGGGCAGCAGCTCCACGAAGGGCAGCGCCGCAAGCGCCCCGCCGGCCCGCATCAGCAGGTTGCCGAGCGGCACCCGCCGTCCCGCCGGCGTCTCGCGCGCCGTGGCCACCAGCGGCGGCGCGGCCCCGCCCAGGTTGGCGCCCAGCACCAACGCCGCCGTGCCCGCCATGTCCAGCAGCCCGCCGCCGGCCAGCGAGGCGATCAGCAGCACCACCGCGAGGCTGGAGTGCAGCAGCGCCGTCAGCCCCGCCGCCACCAGCAGCGCCAGCGCCGGTTCTCCGGTCAGTGCGCCGAGCACGGCGTGGATCAGTTCGGACTCGCGCACCGGCACCGTCGCCTCGCCCAGCAGGCGCAGGGCGAGCAGCATCAACCCCAACCCGACCAGCGTCCGCCCGGCGGCGCGGCGTTGCCGGCTGCCCTCCCCCACCGCGAACAGCGCCGAGCCCAACAGCAGCAGCGCCGGGGCCAGCCAGCGCACGTCCAGCCACAGCAGCCCGGCCACCACGCTGGTGCCGACGTCGGCGCCGAGCATGACGGCCAGCGCCATGGCGGTGGTCATCAGCCCCTGCCCGCTCATGGCCGAGGCCATCAGGGCGGTCGCCGTGCTGCTCTGCAGGCCCAGCGTCACGCCGAAGCCGGCCAGGAAGGCGACGGCGCGGTTGCGCGTCCCCTGCCCCACCCAGCGCCGCAGCGAGGCGCCGCACGCGCGGAACACGCCGGTGCGCACCAGCCGCAGTCCCCACAGCAGCAGGGCCACGGCTCCCAGGATGTCGATGAGGACGAGCGTCGGAGAGTGCGGAGTCATCATTCTGTAACAATGGCCCCGGCGGCCGGATCCCCCAAGCCCGGATGAGGGCGGACACGTATTCTTGTGGCAGGAGTCGGAGGAGCGGAACCCCTGGCGCGTAATCTTGTGGAAGCCGAGTCGCCCTGGATCCCCGGACAACGTCAACCACGTGGTTGGGGTGAGTCGAAGGCGAAGCCCAA
This sequence comes from Azospirillum sp., assembly GCF_050789165.1. Taxonomy (NCBI): domain Bacteria; kingdom Pseudomonadati; phylum Pseudomonadota; class Alphaproteobacteria; order Rhodospirillales; family Azospirillaceae; genus Azospirillum; species Azospirillum sp. Next base: position 75,353 of record NZ_JBOZRT010000034.1, on the reverse strand, counting down.
CATGTTGGCGGTCCTAGGCCGGCTGGGCTTCGCTGCGCTCAACCCGACCCCCGCCCCTCCGCCGGATTCCGATTCGTAGTCTTGTGGCAGTGCGTAGTCTTGTGGAGCGGCAGGTGGCCTGCCGAGAGCCTCCCGCTGTGCGTACTCTTGTGGAACCCCTTGATGGCGACTCGCTTTTTTGCACTTTCCACCAGACAGCGCACCGTCCGCCCGGCCCCATAAACGACAACGGCGGCCTGGGAGGGTGTCCCTGGGCCGCCGTGCGTATTCTTGTAGAAGTGACTGATCTTGAAGCGTTTTTGCCCGCGTAATCTGGTGGCAGCCCGCCCTTACATGCCGATCAGGGCCGCCTGACGGCGATCCGAGGCCACCGGCGGCAGCGACGGGTGCATCGTCAGGCCCTCGCGGCCGACCTCCACCTTGGCTTCCGGATAGACGTTCAGCGCCACACGCAGCGTCTCCGGGAAGCGGGTCTTGAAGTGCCGCAGCTCGTCGTAGCCGGCGCCGAACTGCGCGTACAGCGACTGCCAGGAGATCCGCGTCGCCTCGTTCAGCGAATGCAGGCGGTAGGCGAGCCAGATATAGACGTCGATGGCCATGGACTTGCTGGAAATCTCGCGAATCGCCGACTCCAGGACCGGCACCGGATGCTCGCGCAGCGACTTGAAGAAGCTTTCCGAGAGCAGCACGCGCTCTTCCCACAGCGAGCCCTGGCGGTCGTCGTCGGCGGTGAAGGTCAGGCCGCCCACGACGATGGAATCCTTGGCGAATTTGCTGCCGCGTCCCTTGGTTTCCAGGTCGTCCCAGAAGAAGGTCAGGTGGCAGGCGGACAGCCGGTTGCACTGTTCCTTGACGTCCCGGTAGGATTGCCCGCCGGTCGAGACGTTCATGCGGCTCATCCAGTCGCGCATGGAGGCGCCCAGCTCCACCTCGCGGCTGCTGGACTGCAACGCCTTGGTCTGCAGGTACAGGAGGATCAGCCGCGCCCGCGAGCCGTACGGCACGCCGTACATCTTCTCCTTGCCGCCGAGCAGCAGGACGCCCGGCTGAACCACCAGCGTCACCCGGTGGCCGTCGCGCCGCCACGTCTGGTCGTCGGCCAAGCGTTTGTGCGGCAACGCGGTCAGGCAGAAGCCGCTGTAGGTGATGCCCATCGCTCGCGATTCATCGGCCAGCACCGACGCGGCGGCATCCACCAGGGGACGCTGTTCGCGGGGCACGAGTTCGCGGGCACGGTCCTTGCCGTGCTGGATGATGAGCTGGTGGATTTCGGCCATAGGACTCTCCAGACCGTTACGCAGGCTGAACGATCGAGCAACAATCTGGGTCTGTTGACGGATCCCGTCAACACGTATTCTTGTGGAGGGGTCTAGTTGGTATTAGTTGATTCTAACTATTTGTATGTGCCACCAGACTACGCAGGAAAACCCGATTCGCGGCCACCAGAATACGCAGATTCCGCACGAGATTACGTGGGATAAATCGGTCCGGCTGTGGATGAGGAGTGCTGAAGAGGCGCGAATCGGACCGACTCCGGCGGCCGGTCGACAGCTTATCGGAATCGGTGCGAGGACTCCAGACGAGGGCGCGACCACTCCCGGAGTCGGTGATCGATTCGAGGGCGCAATGAGTCCGGCGGGGCACTCCGGGCGACTCGACAGCCGGCGCGACAAGAATACGTATGTTGTCCTTCCCATTATGTGGTGGGGGCGGACGGTGGGGAACACCACGATCTCGCGGTTTCATGCGACGTCGCATATCGCCACAGGGGCGTCAACGCGCTGTTGACATGCGCTGTCAACAGGGGCACGGTCGCGCCGAGAGGCATCGGGCCCGAGGGGACTCATGACCGGCGAGGAATTGCAGGGAATCCGGGAGACGCGCGGCGTCACCCAGCAGGAGTTCGCGGCATGGCTGAACGAGCAGCTGGGCCGCAAGTACGACCGCGCGCGCATCAGCCGCTGGGAAAGCGGGGCGGAGCGCATCCCACCGCGCGTCGAGCTGTTCATCAAGACCGGGTCGGAAGGCGCGCCGAAGACCCCGCAGCGCGAGCGCCGGGCCATCACCGTGGCGGTGGCGAACCAGAAGGGCGGCGTCGGCAAGACGACCACCGCGGTCAACCTCGCCTACGCGCTGGCCCGCGAGGGCGAGAAGGTGCTGCTGATCGACGCCGACCCGCAGGCGAGCGCCACCATCTTCCTTGGCCAGGACCCGCGGGGGCTGGAGCAGCGCAAGGCCACCGTCTACTACGCGCTCCTGAAGGAGCAGGACCTCGCCGCCATCGTCATCCCCGGCTTCTTCGACCTGGTGCCCTCCTCCATCACGCTGGCGGCGGCCGACACCGAGCTGATGGCGGAGCCCTTCGCCTCCTCCGTCCTGCGCGAGAAGATCGAGGGGATCCGCACCGGCTACGACTTCGTGGTCATCGACTGCCCGCCGAACCTGTCGCTGCTGACGGTCAACGCGCTGTCGGCCGCCGACCGCGTCATCATCCCGGTGAAGACCGAATTCCTCGACATCATGGGCATCCCGCTGCTGTTGGACACGGTGGAGAAGATCCGCCGGCGCGGCAACACGCAGCTCACGGTGCTCGGCATCCTGCCCACCATGTTCAACGCGCGCTACACGCAGGACAACGAGACGCTGAAGGAACTGCGCGAGACGCTCGGCTCGAAGACGCGGATCTTCGCGCCGATCAACCGCTCCACCGGGTACGGGCAGTCGGCCGCCGCCGGCAAGCCGACGCTGGAGGTGCTGCCCGACACGCCGGGCGTGCAGGGTTATGTGGATCTGGCAAGGGAGCTGATTGGCCATGGCGAAGCCTGATAAGACCCGCAACTTCGGCATGTTCCGCGGCGCCATGGAGACGCAGGCGAAGGACGCGCTGTTCGGCACCAGCGTCGACTTCCCCAAGCTGGTCGAGATCGACCTGGGGCGGATCGCCCGCAACCCGGACCAGCCGCGCAAGCACTTCGACCCCGACGAGATGGAGGCGCTGGCGGAGTCCATCCAGCGCTATGGTCTGAAGCAGCCGATCCTGGTGCAGGAGACCGGCGGCGGGGCCTTCGCCCTGGTGGCCGGCGAGCGCCGCTACCGCGCCCACGAGATGCTGGGCAAGGACACCATCTTCGCCATCATCACGTCGGGCGATTCCGACGAGCTGGCGCTGGTGGAGAACGTGCAGCGCGTCGACCTCGACGCGGTCGAGCTGGCGATGGCGCTGGCCCGCCTGATGGAGCGGCACGGCTACACCCAGGAGGAGCTGGGCGGCATCATCGGCAAGAGCCAGAGCTACGTCAGCCACACCCTGCGCCTCAACGCGCTGCCCGACGCCATCAAGCAGGAATATGCGACGTCGCATAGGGACGTCTCGCGCTCGGTGCTGGTGGAGATCGCCTGGGTCAAGGACGAGGCGGAGCAGCTGGCGCTGTGGCAGCGCGTCAAGGCCGGCGAGGGCACGGTGAAGGCCGCCCGCACCCGCAAGGCCCGCACACCGGCTTCCGAGACCAACACGCTGGCGACCTTCTTCAACGCCGTGCGCCTGATCCGCCGCCAGGCCACCGACGTGGAGGCGCACCGCGGTCGCCTCGACGACGAGCAGCGTTCGGAGCTGCGCGAACTGCGCCGGCAGATCGACGAGTTGTTGGGAGAGTAAGCGTCAGCCGCGCCCGGCCAGCCGCCGCTTCACCATATGCACGCGCCGGGCGAAGCCGCCCTGCCCGGCCGTGGCGCGCCAGCGGCGGAAGGCCCCGCGCATCCGGCGGGCCAGCGCCGGGATGCCGGTGCGCTCGAACCCCGCGTGCACCAGCCGGTGCACCCAGATGGCGAAGTCGTAGCAACGGGCGAACCAGCGGATCGACAGCAGCTTGTCCCGGCCGATGAGGAACAGCCGCGCCGCGTAGGCGGTGCCGGCCACCTTGGCGCCGATCAGGACGCCCAGGCCCCCGGCGACGTGCCCGGAGCCGATCAGCCACAGCGCCGCCAGCTTCACCGGGAACAGCGCCGCCACCGGCACGCCGAACAGCGCCAGCAGCGTCCAGCGGTCCCGCCCCGCCACCCACGTCTCCAGCCGGGCCAGCGGCGCCCAGCGCGCCAGCCGCGCCGCCACGGCCTGGAGCTGGTCCCAGAACAGCTCCTCGAACAGCACGACCACCGCCGCCAGCACCAGCAGCGGGCTGAGCAGTGCGCGGCGCAGGCGGCGGCGTAAGGCGGTGGGCTCGCTCATGTCAGTCGGTGAGGAAAGGGTTGTACAGCCGCTCCTCGCCGAAGGTCGACATCGGGCCGTGGCCGGGGATGAAGGCCACGTCGTCGCCCAGCGGGAACAGCTTCTCCTTGATGGCGCGGATCAGGTCGCCGTGGTTCCCCTTGGGGAAATCGGTGCGGCCGATCGAGCCGGCGAACAGCACGTCGCCGACCACCGCCAGCTTCGACGGCGCGTGGTGGAACACCACGTGACCGGGGGTGTGGCCGGGGCAGTGCAGGACGTCCAGCGTCTCGCCGCCCACCGTCACCGTGTCGCCGTCCACCAGCCAGCGGTCGGGCGTGAAGGTCGGCGTCGGCGGGAAGCCGAACATCTGGCACTGCTGCGGCATCCCCTGGATCCAGAAGTCGTCGTCGCGGTGCGGCCCCTCGATGGGCAGGCCCAGCTTCTCGGCCAGCGGGTGCACGGCGCCGACGTGGTCGAGGTGGCCGTGCGTCACCAGGATCTTCTCCAGGCGGACGCCGTGCTGCTCGACCGCGCGCATGATGCGGGCGATGTCGCCGCCGGGATCGACGACCGCGCCCTGCATGGTCGCTTCCGACCACAGGATGCTGCAGTTCTGCTGGAAAGGCGTCACCGGAACGATGGCGTACTTCATGCCGATCCCTATCAAGGAAGCCGTGGGGTGCCCGACCTTACGGCGCCCCCGTCCCGTGGACAAGGCTCAGGGCATGAGGTCGACGGCGACGTAGACGCGGTCGAGCGCGCGCTGCGTCACCTCGCGCACCACGCCGGCTTCCACCAGTTCATCGACGATCAGCTGCGCGCCGCGGAACGTGGTGGCGAGCCGGCGTTGCAGGCGCCGCACCGTGAAGGCCGGGTGTTCGAACAACCCGTCCAACACCTCCGGCAGGCGGGAGTTACGCCGCCGCGTCCCGGCGTTCTGCCGCCACGCGGCGGCCATGGCGTCCAGTTCGTCGGCGCGGCGGCGTTCGGCGTGCGCGGCCGCGGTCAGCGCCCCGGCCAGCCAGATCCGCCAGTCGAGGTCCGCCCCGCCGGCGGCCAGCCGCGCCGCCGTGCGCTCGGCCAGCAAAACCGGCGCCGCCGGCAGCCACACCTCCGGCACCCGCGCCGCGCGGGCGAGCAGCGCCGGGGCGGCCAGTCGGGCCAGCGGCACCGCCCACGGCGCCACGCGCGCCACCGGCGCCGGCCGCAGCAGGTAACCCAGCGCCTCGATGCCGCCGACCAGTCCGGGCTCGCCCAGCAGGCCCTCGACGCGGTCGAGCAGCGCGCCGGCCTGCCGTTCCTCGTGTGGCGGGAGGCGATCGGCGGCGCGGCCCGACACGCCGTCCTGGGTGGCGCACCACAGCCGCTCCAGCCACGCCACCGTCCACGGTTCCGGCAACGGCGTCAGCGGTGCGGGCGCGTCCTCGGCGAACGGTGCGTCACCATCGTCGGGCGCTTCCAGCTCCGCCACCGCGCGCCACGCCGCGGAGGCGGCGCCGAGCGGCCCATCGTTCGGCTTGGCCGGCCCGGCCGGCGCGGTGAGTTCGAAGGGCGGCGGCGGGGCCGGCCGGCGCACCTTGCCCTGCGCCAGCCGCACGCCGCTCCACAGCGCGTGCGCGGCGATCCCGGTGGCGCGGCGCGCCGGCGGCACCAGTTCGGGCGCCACGGTGGCGACCAGGAAGTCGGTGGGATCGACGGCCGCGCCATCCAGCCGGGCGGCGGCCACCGCGTCGCGCCGCGCGGCGTCGGCCCACAGCCGCTCGCGCCGCGCCGGATCGCGCACCGCTTCGGCGAGGCGGCCGACGGCGCGCTCCAGCTCCAGCAGGGCGGAGACCAGGGGAAGCGGAACGGTGGCGGTCATGCGGCGGCTCCCCCGAAGGCGGCGCGCCGATGATACCGAAGAACGTGTTCGCTTTACAGCTTCAAGGGGTTAGACGGGCAGCAGGCCGCGCACCATCGACTTCAGCCGCCCCAGCGCGCTGGGGTGCTTCTGCACCGCGTAGTATTTGCGGATCGTCTGCTTGATGTCCCAGGTGCCGGTGAAGCCCTTGGGGATCACGAAGGCGTCGCCCTGTGCGTATTCTTGTGCGGTGCCGCCCTGCGGGGTGATGACGACGCGGCCGGACAGCAGGATGCAGAACTCGTCGTAGGGCCAGTCCTTCATGGCGACGACGCCCTCCGTGCACTGCCAGACCCCGCAGGCGAAGCGGGCGGCGTCGAAGACCGGGACGTACGCCTCGTCCGGCGCCCCGGCGACGATGGTGCCGAAGACGGCCGGCTTGGGCGTGGCGTCGCGGTCGATGGCCTCGCGCTCCATACGCAGCAGACGGTTCTGCACGGTGCTCCTCCTGGTTGTTTGGGATGCAACGGCGCTTGGCGCGTCCGTGCTCCCGCCCCTGTCCGGCCGCACCGGCACCCCTATCCTCTCATCCGCAATTGCAGGCAACGGCGAGCCGTTCCGTACCCGAAGGAATAGCCAAGTCCTTGGCGTGTATTACGCACGGAGGCATCCCCAAAAGCTCGGGGGGCACCTGAATGAACTTTGAACAACCCGAGGTCGATAATGTTAACTCGCGGTGACAGTTCGGAAAATGGGAGGCGAACTTCATGCGCGCGACGGCATGGACGGCACTCGGCGACGAGGCAGCCGGGGAAGCGGCATCCATGGACACAACCATTCGGGAGATCCTGGCGGACAGCGGCTGGCTGGCGGTCGATGTCGCCACCCTGTCGGACGAGGACGATCTGTACGCCGCCGGCCTGACCTCGCACGGGTCGGTCAACCTGATGCTGGCGCTGGAGGAGCGCTTCGACATCGAGTTTCCGGAGCAACTGCTGCGCCGCCGCACCTTCGAGAGCATCGCCGCCATCCGCGAGGCCGTGACGGGCCTGCGCAACGGGACGGCCGCCGCATGAGCCCGCTGGTCCAGCGGGCGCGCGAGGTCGGCACCCAGGTCGCGGCGAGCCACGCCGACGCCGTCGACCGCGACGCCCGCTTTCCCGCCGAGGCGTTCGCGGCGCTGAAGGCCGCCCGCCTCTTAGGCGCCATGGTGCCGCGCGACTTCGGCGGCGAGGGCGCCACCCTGGCCGACATCGCCGCGGTCTGCCACGAGCTGGCGCAGCACTGCCCGTCCACGGGCATGATCTACGCCATGCACCAGATCCAGGTCGCCTGCGTCGTCCAGCACGGCCAGCAGAGCGCCTGGCACCGCACCCTTCTGGAGCGTCTGGCGGCCGAGCAGCTCCTGCTCGCCTCCGCCACCACCGAGGCCGGCATCGGCGGCGACGTGCGCAGCTCGTCCTGCGCGGTGGAGGCCAGCGGCGGCCGCTTCCGGCTGGAGAAGAACGCCTCCGTCATCTCCTACGGCGAGGCGGCGGACGGCATCCTGGTGACGGCGCGGCGCACGCCGGACTCGCCGGCGTCGGATCAGGTGATCGTCGCCGTGCTGAAGGACGACTGCCGGCTGGAGCAGACGGTGGGCTGGGACACGCTGGGCATGCGCGGCACCTGCTCCATGGGCTACCGGCTGAGCGCGGAGGCCGGGACCGAGCAGATCCTACCCCTGCCCTACGCCGACATCTCGGCCCGCACCATGCTGCCGACCACGCACATCCTGTGGGCCAGCATGTGGCTGGGCATCGCCACCGACGCGGTCGGCCGCGCCCGCGCCTTCGTGCGCGCCGAGGCGCGCAAGAAGCCCGGCTCCACCCCGCCCGGCGCGCTGCGGCTGGCCGAGGCGACGACCATGCTGAACCAGATGCGCGCCAGCATCGTCGGCGCCGTGCGCCAGTACGAGGAGGCCCAGTACCAGGAAACAGCGGGCGACGCCGACCGCCTGACCTCCATGGGCTTCGCGGTCGCCATGAACACGCTGAAGGTGGGCGCCGCGCAGACGCTGGTGCGCATCGTCGAGCAGGCGCTGCTGGTCTGCGGCCTCAACGGCTACCGCAACGACAGCGAGTACAGCGTGGCGCGCCACCTGCGCGACGCCCACTCGGCGCCGCTGATGATCAGCAACGACCGGATCCTCGGCAACACCGCCAATCTGCTTCTCGTCCACAAGGATACGATGGGGCTGTTCGGATGAGCACGGAAAACCAGACCGCCTTCCGCGACGCCCTGGTCGCCCACGGCCTGCTGATCCCCATGGGGGTGGATGGCCTGTACGGCCGCAGCGGCGTGTTCGAGGACGTGGTGGAACGCTTCGACGCGCTGATCACCCAGTGGGGCAAGGACGACGGCGCGGAGGTCATGCGCTTCCCGCCCGCGCTCAACCGCCGCCACTTCGAGAAGAGCGAGTACCTCAACAGCTTCCCGCAGCTGGCCGGCACCGTCCACAGCTTCGAGGGGAGCGACCGCGACCACCAGACCCTGCTGCAGCAGTTGCACGCGGGCGAGGACTGGACCGGGATGCAGCGCCCGACCGACGTGGTGCTGACGCCGGCCGCCTGCTACCCGGTCTACCCGACCATCGCGGCGCGCGGCACGCTGCCGGAGCGCGGGCGGGTCGTGGACGTCTACTCCACCTGCTTCCGCCACGAACCGTCGCTCGACCCGGCGCGCATGCAGCTGTTCCGGATGCGCGAGTACGTGCGCATCGGCACTCCGGACCAAGTCATGGCCTTCCGCCAGAGCTGGCTGGAGCGCGGCAAGCTGCTGATGGAATCGCTCGGCGTGCCGCTGGCCATCGACCTCGCCAACGACCCGTTCTTCGGCCGCGCGGGCCGTATGCTGGCCGCCAACCAGCGCGACCAGGGCCTGAAGTTCGAGCTGCTGATCCCGATCACCAGCGAGGAGAAGCCGACCGCCTGCCTGTCCTTCAACTACCACCAGGACCATTTCGGCCTGCTGTGGGAGATCCGCACGCCGGACGGCGAGCTGGCGCACACGGCGTGCGTCGGTTTCGGCATGGAGCGGGTGGCGCTGGCGCTGTTCCGCCACCACGGCTTCGACCCGGCGGAGTGGCCGCAGGCCGTGCGCGCCGTGCTGTGGGGGTAGCGCATGCATCCCCTGCACACCGGTGAGCGTATCTGGCCGGAGACCAACTGCTACGTCGACCTGTGGATCGAGCTGCTGCACGCCCAGGGGCACGAGCCCCTGGCGGCGCTGGGCTTCACCGTGGCGCAGGACTTCGAGGGCGACCAGTTCACCTTCTTCAAGGTCCCGCCGGAGGATCTGCGGATCCTGTTCGGGCTGGAGGTGCAGGAGCTGGCGATCTACGACACCGTCGAGGCGCACGCGGCCGAGCAGCTGAAGCGCGGCAACCCGGTTCTGGTGGAGGTGGACGGCTTCTACCTGCCGGACACCCGCGGCACCTCGTACCGCAGCCAGCACGTCAAGACCACCGTCGCCATCGCCGGGCTGGATGCGGACGCCCGGCGCCTCGACTATTTCCACAACGCCGGCCGCTTCACGCTGGAGGGGGAGGACTTCGACGGCGTGTTCCGCCGCTTGGCCCACCTGAGCGGCAGCCCGGACGTGCTGTTCCCCTACGTCGAGTTCGTCCGCCCCGGCGGCCCGGCGTTGCAGGGCCGGGCGCTGCTGGACGGCGCGCTGGGCCTGCTCGCCCACCATCTGGGCCGCCGGCCGGCGCGCAACCCGGTCGCCGCCTACCGCGCGGAGTTCCCGGCGCACCTGGAGCGGCTGGCCGCGCGGTCCATGGACTATTTCCATCTCTACGCCTTCAACCTGCTGCGCCAACTGGGCGCCAACGCCGAGCTGCTGGGCAGCCACCTGCGCTGGCTGGAGGGGCAGGGCGAGGGCGGCCTGTCGGCCATGGCGGACGCCGCGACGACTCTGGCGGAGACGGCGAAGGCGTTGCAGTTCCAGCTCGCCCGCGCCGTGCACCGGAAGAAGTTCGGCGACTACACGCCGCTTCTCGACGCGCTGGAGCGCGGCTGGGACGACAGCGTCGGAGCCCTGGCGCGGCGCTGCAGGTGAGCCCATGGCGCGCGTGCTCTCGGTCACCGGCCGCACCACGGTTGCCCTCGACGCGGGGTGGGAGCTGACGCTCACCGCCCCCGGCGCCGCTGCGGCCCCGGCCGAGCTGGAGGGAGCGCGCGACTGGATCCCGGCGCCGGTGCCCGGCACGGCGGCGCAGGCGCTGCGCGACGCCGGGCGCTGGAGCCTCGACGATCCGAAGCCGCTGCACGGCCACGACGTCTGGTACCGCACCCGCCTGACCGCCGAGGGCGAGCGCACGCTGGTCCTGCACGGCCTCGCCACGCTGGCCGAGGTGTGGCTGAACGGCGAGCGGATCCTGACCTCCGACAGCATGTTCGTCGCGCACGCGGTTCCCGTCCGGCTGAGCGGGAACGACGAGCTGTGCCTCGCCTTCCGCGCGCTTGCCCCGGCGCTGCAGGGGCGGCGGGGCCGGGCGCGCTGGCGCCCCCGGATGATCGAGCACCAGGCGTTGCGCGGCATCCGCACGACGCTGCTCGGCCACATGCCCGGATGGTGCCCGCCGGTGCACGCGGTGGGACCCTGGCGACCGATCGAGCTGGTCGCGGAGACCGGCCCGCTGCGCGTCCGCGCCGCCGACCTGCGCAGCACGGTGTGCGACCGCGACGGCACGGTGGCGTTGACCCTGTCGGTGGACTGGCGCGGCGCCTCGGGCGCGCCGGCGTGGGTCGAGGCGGCGGGCGTCCGCGCGCCGCTGGCCTGGACCGACCCGCACACGCTGACCGGCACCGTCACCGTGCCCGATCCCGACCTCTGGTGGCCGCACACCCACGGCACGCCCGCGCTGCACGCCGTGCGCGCCGGGGTGGGGGAGGCGGTGGTGGACCTCGGCCGTACCGGCTTCCGCACCATCGCGCGCGAGCCGGGCAGCCGCTTCGCGCTGCGCGTCAACGGCGAGCGGGTGTTCTGCCGCGGCGCCTGCTGGAGCACCGCCGACATCGTGTCGCTGCCCGGCAGCCGCGCGGCCTACGGACCGTGGCTGTCCCTGGCGGTCGAGGCCGGCATGAACATGCTGCGCGTCGGCGGCACCATGGCCTACGAGAGCCCGGCCTTCTTCGAGCTGTGCGACGAGCTGGGCCTGCTGGTCTGGCAGGACTTCATGTTCGCCAACTTCGACTACCCGGCCGACGAGGCGTTCCTGGGTGCTGCGCGGCAGGAGGCGGCGCAGCTGCTCGACCGCGTGCAGGCCTCGCCGTCGCTGGCGGTGCTCTGCGGCGGCAGCGAGGCGATGCAGCAGGCGGCCATGCTCGGCCTGCCGTGCTCCGCGTGGTCGCAGCCGCTGTTCGACGCGGCGCTGCCGGAGGAGGGCGCCCGCCTGCGGCCCGACGTGCCCTATGTCCCCAACTCGCCGAGCGGCGGGGCGCTGCCCTTCATCGCCAACGACGGCGTCACCCACTACTACGGCGTCGGCGCCTACATGCGCCCGCTGGAGGACGCGCGGCGCGCCGACGTTTCCTTCGCGTCGGAATGCCTGGCCTTCGCCAACGTGCCGGACGCGCCGATGCTGGCCGGGGTGCCGGCGGTGCACGACCCGCGCTGGAAGCAGCGGGTGCCGCGCGACATCGGCGCCCCCTGGGACTTCGAGGACGTGCGCGAGCACTACCTGCGCCGCCTCTACGGCGTCGATCCCCTGACGCTCCGCTACGAGGACCCCGACCGCTACCTGCGCCTGTCGCGCGCGGTGACCGGCGACGTCATGGAGGCGGTGTTCGCCGAGTGGCGGCGCGCCGGCTCGACCACCGCCGGCGGGCTGGTGTTCCTGTTCCAGGACCTGTGGCCGGGGGCGGGGTGGGGCGTGGTGGACGCGTCGGGCACGCCGAAGGCGGCGTGGCACGCGCTGAAGCGGGCCTTCCGCCCGGTGACCGTGCTGCTGACCGACGAGGGCGTCAACGGCCTCGCCGCGCATCTGCTCAACGAGACCGCCGAGCCGGTGCCGGCCGTGCTGTCGGTGACCTGCCTGCGCGACGGCGAGGTGCCGGTGGCGCGCGGCCGGGCGGAGGTGACCATCCCCGCCCGCGGCGCGCTCGCCCTGGCGGTGCCGGCGCTGCTGGACGCGTTCTTCGACGCCACCTACGCCTACCGCTTCGGCCCGCCGGCGCACGACGCCACGGTGGCGGCGCTGACCGCGCCCGACGGCGCGCCGATCGCCGACGCCGTCCATTTCCTGCGCCCGTCGGAGCGCACCGACCTTGACCTGACCGCCGAGGCGGTGCGCGACGGCGACGGCTGGCTGCTGCGCCTGCGCAGCCGCCGGCTCGCCCGCGGGGTGCACGTCGAGGACGATGGATTCCGCGCCGCCGACGGCTGGTTCCACCTGCCGCCGGGCACCGAACGCACCGTGCGGCTGTTGCCTCGTCATGACCGCGCGACCGTGCCCGACGGCGAGGTGCACGCGCTGAACGGCCGCGGTCCGGTGCGCTTCAAGGGGGTGGCATGACGCCGGCCAGGTTCGAGGGGGTGGTGTTCGAGGGCTGCTTCGGCTGGCTGCACCCGGCGGGGGGGAGGCGGGGAGTCGTGCTGTGCAGCCCGCACGGCCACGAGGAGCTGTGCGTGCACCGCAGCTGGGCCGCGCTGGCCGACCGCCTCGCCGCCGCCGGGATGCCGACGCTGCGCTTCGACTACCCCGGCACCGGCGACTCCGCGGGCAGCGACGAGGAGCCGGAGCGGGCGCGCGCCTGGCTCGACGGCATCCACGCCGCCATCCGCTTCCTGCGCGCCGCCACCGGGGTGGAGGAGGTGGCGCTGGTCGGCCTGCGCCTGGGCGGCACGCTGGCCGCCATGGCGGCGGCGGAGCGCGGCGGGGTGGAACGGCTGGTGCTGATGGCGCCCTGCGCCTCGGGCAAGGCCTACGCGCACGAGATGAAGGCCATGGGCCGGCTGGCCGGCGCGCCGCAGCCCCCGGAGGGCGTCGAGTTCGCCGGCTTCCGCCTGACCGCCGGCACGCTCGCCGGCATGCGCGCGCTCGACCTCGCGGCGCTGCCGGCCCGGCCGGCGCCGAAGATCCTGCTGCTGGCCCGCACCGACGTGCGCGACGGCGCCACGCTCGCCGCGCGGCTGCGCGCGCTGGGCGCGGAGGTGGAGGAGGAGCCGTTCGCCGACCTCGCCGCGCTGATGAACAGCGTGAGCCGCGCCCTGCTGCCGGCGGCCCCCCTCGACCGCGTCGCGGCGTGGCTCGGCGCCGACGCGCCGGAGGGCGCCGCGGCCTGGACTCCCCCCGATGCGTTGGCGCCGCCGGCCCGGCTGGAGCTGCCCGGCGCCGTCGAGACGCCGGTGCGCTTCGGCTCCGGCCTTTTCGGCATCCTGTGCGAGCCGGTGCTGTGCGGCGGGCCGGGGCGGCCGGCGGTGCTGCTGCTGAACAGCGGGGCGACGCACCACGTCGGCTCGGGGCGCATGTCGGTGACGCTGGCGCGGCGGCTGGCGGCGCGCGGCTACGCCTCGCTGCGCATGGACGCGGCCGGGCTGGGCGACAGTGCGCCGTGTCCGGGGCGGGGCGACAACCTGATCTACTGCTGCGACGGCCCGGACGACACGCGCGCCGCGCTCGACTGGCTGGAGGGGCGGGGTTACCCGCGCGTCGTCGCCGTCGGGCTGTGCGCCGGGGCGACGCTGGCGCTGCACACCGCGCTGGCCGACCCGCGGGTGGCCGCGCAGGCGCTGGTCAACCCCGGCCGCTTCCTGCTCTCCGCCGAGGGCTTCACCTCCGAGGCGGTGATCCAGGAGGCCGCCAAGCGCCCCCGCGACTACCTGCCGAAGGTGGCCGACCCGCGGGCGTGGCGGGCGGTGCTGCGCAGCGACCCCAAGGCCCTGCGCGTCGTCCGCACGCTGGCGGCCCGCGCGGTGGACGTGTTGCGCGACCGGTTCGGCAGCGGGGCGGCGTCCGGCGACGCGGCGCAGTGGTTCCGCCGCCTGGGCGAGCGCGGGGTATCGACGCTGCTGCTCTACAGCGCCGGCGACGTCACGCTGGGCGAGCTGGAAAGCCGCCTCGGCCGCGGCGGCCGGCGGCTGCGCGGTGTCGCCGGGGTGCGGCTGGAGACGCTGGAGGACGCCGACCACAGCCTGATGCTGCGCGCCGCGCAGGAGCGCTTCGCCGCCCGGCTGGAGGAGCACCTCGCCACCCTGTCCGCCGCCAACCAGACCGAGGAGCCGGCCGGCCGCCCCGCCCGGATGGGAGCGCCCGGTGCCTGATGGAGGATCTGTCGTCCGACACGGTGTGGCTGCTGATCGCGCTGGGGATCGGGCTGGCGTTCATCATTCTATGGGTGGTGGACCTTCTGGGACCCAGACCGTAATACTGGTGGTCTAGGCACGGCATGGGGCTTTCCCGGTGGGGTGGATTCGCCTAAACTGCGCGCCATGCCCACGACCCTGTCGCGCCGCCGCTGGCACCTCCCGATCGACTGGCCGCAGCTCAGCCACCACGTCCGCTTCGTGCGGGCGCGAGGGCGGTGCGAGCACTGCGGCCGGCCGCACGGCCACGAGGTGCGCTGCCTGCCCGACGGCCGCTGGTTCGACGTCGAGGCGCACAGCTGGCGCGACGACCGCGGCCGCCCGGCCGCCTGGCCGGACGTGGTGGACTACGCCCGCCACCGCTCGACCCGCGTGGTGATCTCCGCCTGCCACCGCGACCACGACCCGACCAACAACGACCCGTCCAACCTGATCGCGCTGTGCCGCCGCTGCCACCTGGGGCACGAGCGCGCGGTGCGCCAGGACCGTTTCCGCGTCACCATCCTGCTGCGCCGCGCGCTGGGCGACCTGTTCCAGGGCCTGTATCGGACCTGACGCCATGCCGGAGCCGACCGCCGCCCACCCAGCGGTTTGTAGGGACTGCGCCGCTGCCTTGCCTCGGCGGATGGAGCGCTGTCCGAAGTGCGACGGCCGCCGCGTCTTCGCGCACCCGGAGCTGCACGCGCTTCCCATCGGCCACATCGACTGCGACGCCTTCTACGCCACCGTGGAGAAGCGCGACCGGCCGGAGCTGGCCGACAAGCCGGTGATCGTCGGCGGCGAGCACCGCGGCGTGGTGGCGGCCTGCTGCTACGTGGCGCGGATGGCCGGCGTGCGCTCCGCCATGCCGATCCGCGAGGCGCTGGACCGCTGCCCGGACGCGGTGATCCTGCCGCCGGACATGGCGAAGTACCGGCAGGTCGGCCACCGGGCCCGCGCGCTGATGGAGGCGTTCACCCCGCTGGTCGAGCCGATCTCCATCGACGAGGCGTTCCTCGACCTCACCGGCGTCGAGGCGCGGCTGAGCATCAGCCCGGCGCAGGCGCTGGTGGAGCTGGTGCACCGGTTCGAGCGCGACCTGGGCATCACCGCGTCCATCGGGCTCAGCTACTGCAAGCTGCTGGCGAAGATCGCCTCGGACCTCGACAAGCCCCGGGGGTTCTCGGTGATCGGGCGGGCGGAGGCGGTGGATTTCCTGGCGCCCAGGCCGGTGTCGATCCTCTGGGGCGTTGGGCCGGCGCTGCGGCAGAAGCTGTGGGCCGACGGCATCCGCACCGTCGGCGACCTCGCCCAGCGCGAGGAGATCTGGCTGGCGCGGCGCTACGGCGCGATGGGCCGGCGCCTCTACCGCTTCGCGCAGGGCGAGGACACCCGCCGCGTCGAGCCGGAGAGCCCGAGCAAGAGCATCTCCGCCGAGGAGACCTTCGATTGGGACATCGGCGACCTCAAGGTCCTCAAGCACGAACTGCGCCCGATCGCCGAGAAGGTGGCGCGCCGGCTGGAGAAGGCCGGCCTGCTCGGCCGCAACGTGGTGCTGAAGCTGAAGACGGCGGATTTCCAGACGCTGACCCGCTCGCAGCGGATCGCGCCGACGCGCTCCGCCGAGGCGCTGTGGCGGGCGGGGTGCGAGCTGCTGGACCGCGAAGGCGAGGGGCGGGAGTACCGTCTGATCGGCATCGGCTGCGCCGAACTGGTCGATCCGCGCACGGACGCCCAGCCCGACCTGTTCGGCGCGCCGGAGTCTTAAAGCCCTTCTCCCTTGAGGGGAGAGGGGGTGGGGAGAGGGTGGCGCCGCGCAGCGGCCAAGTTGCTTCCCCCCTCTCCCCAAACCCCTCCCCCGCAAGGGGGGAGGGGCTTCTTACGCCACCGCCACATCGACCTCGATGTTGCCGCGGGTGGCGTGCGAGTACGGGCACACGATGTGCGCCTTCTGCGCCAGCGCCTCGGCCTCGGCGCGCTCCACGCCCGGCAGGGAGATCGTCAGCGCGACCTTCAGGCCGAAGCCGGTGCCGTCGTCGCGCGGACCGATGCCGACCGCGGCGGTCACCGACGCGTCGGCGGGGATCTTCGCCTTCTCCTTGGCGGCGACGAACTTCAGCGCGCCGAGGAAGCAGGCCGAATAGCCGGCCGCGAACAGCTGCTCCGGGTTGGTGCCCTCGCCGCCGGCGCCGCCCAGCTCCTTCGGCGTGTTCAGCGTCACGTCGAGCGTGCCGTTCGCGCTCACCGCGCGGCCGTCGCGGCCGCCGGACGCCGTCGCCTGGGTCGTGTAGAGAATGGCCATGGTCGTCTTCCCCTCGTTTGGCGCCGTCGCGGCGGCGCGGTGTCGATGCAAGGAACTTATAACGCGATTTGATCGTGCGCGATTTAATAGTGTGCATGGCTACCCCGCAACGGCGGGGCCTGTGCAGACGGCGATGCATCGCTACACTTGAGGGATTGGCCCGCCGGCCGTGCCAGGACCGTTCCATGCCCAAACCGTCGCCCAAACCGTCCGGAAGCCTGCTCTCCCTCGACCGCCAACTCTGCTTTGCGGTGTACTCGACGGCGCACGCCTTCGCGCGCCGGTACAAGCCGCTGCTCGACGCCCTCGGCCTGACCTACCCGCAGTACGTCGTCATGCTGGTGCTGTGGGAGGAGGACGGGCTGACCGTCGGCGACATCGGCACCCGGCTGCTGCTCGACTCCGCGACGCTGACGCCGCTGCTCAAGCGCCTGGAGGCGGCCGGCCTGCTGACGCGCGAGCGCGACCCGGAGGACGAGCGCCGGGTACGCATCCGCCTGACCGACGCCGGGCGGGAGCTGCGCGCGCAGGCGGAGTCCGTTCCGAGGGCCATCGGCTGCGCGACCGGCCTCGACCTCGCGGAGATGGAGCGCTTGCAGGCGGAGCTGCTGAAGCTGCGCGACGCGCTGGGCTGAGGGGCTGTGAGTTTATGCAGGCACTTTTGGCCGTCATCCCCGCCTTCGCGGGGATGACGGCCGCGAGAAGTGACCGATGCCTCTGGAGGCGACGCGGGGCCAACAAGGATCGTCTCTGAGCGAGGGGCGCATAAACTCAGAAACTCGGATCTCACACGAACCGCTCGGCGAGGTCGGTGAACGCCCGCACCAGCGGCGAGCGTTCCCCCCGCCGGTGCGCCAGCAGCAGCGTGGTGTAGGCTTCGGCCGTGTCGAGGCTGCGGTACACCACGCCCTCCACCGCCACCTGCCGCAGCTGCGCCGGCAGAATCGACACCCCCAGCCCGGCGGCGATCAGGCCGATGATGGTGAAGGCCTCGCGCGCCTCCTGCGCCACGTCGGGCTTGAAGCCGGCGGCGGCGCACAGCGCCATCACCTGCTCCAGCGTGCTGGTGCCGTAATCGGCGGGGTAGAAGACGAACGGCTCCCCGGCCAGTTCGGCCAGCGGCACCGGGTCGCGCGCCGCCAGCCGGTGGTCGTCGCGCAGCACGGCGATCAGCGGCTCGCGCAGCACGGTGTGGAAGGTGAAGGCGTCGCCGGTCGGTGTGCGCGGCTCGCGCACGAAGCCGACGTCGATGCGCCCGTCGGCCAGCGCCGCCAGCTGGCGCAAGCTTGGCAGCTCGGTCAGCGTCAGGTGCACGTCGGGGCTGGCGCGGCGGTAGGCGTCGATGATGCGCGGCACCACCGGCAGGAACGGCGAGGCGGCGGTGAAGCCGACGCGCAGCTCGCCCACCTCGCCCTTGGCCGCGCGGCGGGTCAGGACGACCGCGCTCTCGGTGCGCGCCAGGATCTCGCGCGCCTCCTTGAGCAGCAGTTGCCCCGGCTCGGTCAGCTCGACGTGGCGCTTGGTGCGCTCGAACAGCTTCGTGCCCAGCTCCGACTCCAGCGCCTGGATCGACTGGCTGAGCGGCGGCTGGCCTATCCCCAGGCGCGCAGCGGCGCGGCTGAAATGCAGCTCCTCGGCGACGGCGACGAAATGGCGGAGGTGGCGCAGGTCCATGGGCGGCCGTGGAGAGTATCCGCGCTGGGCCCCCACCCAACCCTCCCCCACTTCGCGGGGGAGGGCTCATTCCTCCCCCCGTCGAAGATGGGGGGAGGTTAGGAGGGGGACCAGCGCTATGATTTATATGGATATCATATAAAAACCCCAGCACAAATGTATTGGACCTATGACGCCCCATTCCGCACAGTCCGGTCAATGCCCTGACGATGGAGGAAACGGTGGCGAAGGCTGAGACGCGTCCCGCGTTCAACTGGGAAGATCCGCTGCTGCTGGACGACCAGCTCACCGAGGACGAGCGCATGGTGCGCGACAGCGCCCGCGCTTACTGCCAGGACAAGCTGATGTCCCGCGTGCTGGAGGCCAACCGGCACGAGAAGACCGACCCGGCGATCTTCACCGAGATGGGCGAGCTGGGCTTCCTCGGCGCCACGCTGCCGGAGAAGTACGGCTGCTCGAACGTCAACTACGTCTGCTACGGCCTGATCGCCCGCGAGGTGGAACGCGTCGACAGCGGCTACCGCTCGATGATGAGCGTGCAGTCGTCGCTGGTCATGCACCCGATCCACGCTTACGGATCGGAAGAGCAGCGCATGAAGTACCTGCCGAAGCTCGCCACCGGCGAGTGGATCGGCTGCTTCGGCCTGACCGAGCCGGACGCCGGCTCCGACCCCGCCGGCATGAAGACCCGCGCGCGCAAGGTGTCGGACGGCTACGTGCTGACCGGCTCGAAGATGTGGATCACCAACTCCCCCATCGCCGACGTGTTCGTCGTGTGGGCGAAGGACGACGCCGGCGACATCCGCGGCTTCGTCCTCGAGAAGGGCATGAAGGGCCTGTCGGCCCCGAAGATCGAGGGCAAGTTCTCCTTGCGCGCCTCGATCACCGGCGAGATCGTCATGGACGAGGTGCACGTGCCGGAGACGGCGCTGCTGCCCAACGCCAAGGGCCTCAGCGGCCCGTTCGGCTGCTTGAACCGGGCGCGCTACGGCATCGCCTGGGGCGCCATGGGCGCCGCCGAGTTCTGCTTCCACCAGGCGCGCCAGTACACGCTGGACCGCAAGCAGTTCGGCCGGCCGCTGGCGGCGAACCAGATCCCGCAGCTCAAGCTCGCCAACATGGAGACGGAGATCGCGCTGGGCCTGCAGGCGGCACTGCGCGTCGGCCGGCTGATGGACGAGGGCAACGCGGCGCCGGAGATGATCTCGCTGATCAAGCGCAACAACTGCGGCAAGGCGCTGGACATCGCCCGCGTCGCCCGCGACATGCACGGCGGCAACGGCATCTCCGACGAGTTCCACATCATCCGCCACGCCATGAACCTGGAGGCGGTCAACACCTACGAGGGCACGCACGACGTCCACTCGCTGATCCTGGGCCGGGCGATCACCGGCATCCAGGCGTTCACGGGCTGACGCGCCATGGCCGGGCCTCTCTCCCATATCAAGGTGCTCGAACTCTCCCGCGTGCTGGCCGGCCCCTGGGCGGCGCAGACGCTGGCCGACCTCGGCGCCGACGTGGTCAAGGTGGAGCGGCCCGGCGCCGGCGACGACACCCGCACCTGGGGCCCGCCCTGGGCGGGGGAGGGGGAGGACCGGCAGGCCGCCTACTTCCTCTCCACCAACCGCGGCAAGCGCTCGGTCACCATCGACTTCGAACGACCGGAGGGGCAGGAGCTGGTCCGCCGGCTCGCGGCCGAGGCCGACGTGGTGATCGAGAACTTCAAGGTCGGCGGCCTGAAGAAGTACGGGCTGGACTACGACAGCCTGAAGGCGGTCAACCCGCGGCTGGTCTACTGCTCGGTCACCGGCTTCGGGCAGACCGGGCCGTACGCGCCGCGCGCCGGCTATGACTTCATGATCCAGGGCCTGGGCGGGCTGATGAGCATCACCGGCCTGCCCGACGGCGAGCCCGGCGGCGGCCCGGTCAAGGTCGGCGTCGCGGTGACCGACGTGTTCACCGGCCTCTACGCCACCATCGGCATCATGGGCGCCCTGGCGCACCGCGACCGGACCGGCGAGGGGCAGATGGTCGACATGGCGCTCCTGGACGTGCAGGTGGCGATCCTGGCGAACCAGGGGATGAACTATCTGGTGTCGGGCAAGGCGCCGCAGCGCCTCGGCAACGCGCACCCGAACATCGTGCCCTATCAGGCGTTCCCGACGCGCGACGGCCACATCATCATCGCCATCGGCAACAACGGCCAGTTCAGCAAATTCTGCACCGCGGCCGGCCGGCCGGAACTGGCGCAGGACCCGCGCTTCGCCGACAACGCGTCGCGCGTCGCCCACCGCGCCGACATGGTGGCGATCCTCACCGACCTGATGCCGACCCGCACCACGCGGGAATGGCTCGATGCCCTGGAGCCGCTGGGCGTGCCGTGCGGGCCGATCAACGACCTCCAGGCGGTGTTCGAGGACCCGCAGGTGCAGGCGCGCGGCCTGCGCCAGGACCTGCCGCACCCGGTGCTGGGCAGCGTGCCGACGGTGGCGAACCCCATCCGCTACTCCGCCACCCCGCTGGCGCACGACCGCGCGCCGCCGATGCTGGGCGCGGACACCGAGGACGTGCTGGGCGGCCAGCTCGGGCTCGGCGCGGAGGACATCGCAGCGTTGCGGGATAAGGGCGTGATTTAGCGTCGGCCCGACCACATTTTCCGTTACCCGTCATCCCCGCGAAAGCGGGGATCCAGTGCTTCCCGACGCCGGTGCGCCGCGCGAGGCCTGGATCCCCGCTTTCGCGGGGATGACGTTCTTTCTTGCTGAATCGACGCCCCGCCCATGACCGCCACCACCGCCCCCGCCGTCGATACCCGCTCCGGCATCCTGATGATGCTGCTGGGCATGTCGCTGTTCACCTTCAACGACGCGCTCGGCAAGTGGCTGGTGGCGGACTACGCGGTGGGCATGCTGCTGGCGATCCGCAGCCTGTTCGGCGCGATCCTGCTCGCCCCGATGATCGCGCGTGCCGGCCTCAAGGCCGTCTTCGCGGTGAAGCGCCTGCCGCTCCACCTCGTGCGCGTCGCCTGCGTCACGGGCGAGGTGGCGGTGTTCTACTGGTCGGTGCGCTCGCTGCCGCTGGCCGACGTGATGACCATCTACATGGCGGCCCCGCTCATCGTCACCGCGCTCTCCGTGCCGCTGCTCGGCGAGAGGGTCGGCTGGCGGCGCTGGGTGGCGGTGCTGGTCGGCTTCGCCGGCGTGGTGCTGGTGCTGAACCCGACCGGCGCCTTCGATCCCGTCCCGTCGCTGGCGGCGCTGGCCGGGGCGACCATCTTCTCGCTGGGCATGATCACCACCCGCCTGCTGCGCGACGACGGCAACCTGACGCTGGTCAGCTTCCAGACCTTCGGCACCGGCCTGGTCGGCGCCGCGACCCTGCCCGCGGTGTGGACGCCGCCGGGGCTGCTGGACTTTGCGCTGCTGGGGGCGCTGGGCGTCGTGGCGCTGGGCGGGCACGCGGCGATGAACCGCTCGCTGCAGCTCAGCCCGGCCGCCGTGGTGGTGCCGTTCCAGTACGTCTCCATCGTCTGGGCGGTGGTGCTCGACCTCATGGTGTGGGGCACGGCGCCGAGCCTGCGGGTGGCGCTCGGCGCCACGCTGATCATCGGCAGCGGCCTGTTCGTTTTCCATCGCGAGCAGACCCTGAAGCGCGGCCCCGCCGCCGAGGCGGGCAGCGGCCTCGGTCCGGCGGAGTGACGCGGGCGCGACCTCCCGCCGCACGCGCGTCTCCAATTGGTGGATGACGCGCGCCGGTTGTCCGTGGTGTGGTTACGGAAAATACCGACCGCGTCCGGGGGGACATGACCACACTGCTGTTGAGCCATCCGGCCTGCCTCGATCACGACACCGGCGACCTGCATCCGGAGTGCGCCGACCGCCTGACGGCGATCACCCGCATCCTGGAGCACGAGGACTTCTTCTATCTGTCGCGCGACGAGGCCCCGCGCGCCACCGAGGAGCAGCTCCGCCTCGGCCACAGCGCGGCGCACGTCGCCCGCGTCCTGGGCGCGATCCCGGCCGAGGGCTGGCACGAGTTCGATTCCGACACGGTGGCCTCGCCGGGCTCGGGCGAGGCGGCGCTGCGCTCCGTTGGTGCCGTCATCGCCGCCATCGACGAGGTGCTGGGCGGGCGCAGCCGCAACGCTTTCTGCGCGGTGCGGCCGCCGGGGCACCACGCCGGCCGGGAGACGGTGGAGGGCTTCTGCCTGTTCTCCAACGCCGCCATCGGCGCGCTGTACGCGCGCAAGGTGCACGGGCTGGAGCGCGTGGCGGTGGTCGATTTCGACGTCCACCACGGCAACGGCACGCAGGACGTGCTGTGGAACGAGCCGGGCACCTTCTACGCCTCGACCCACCAGCAGGACGCCTACCCCTACACCGGCACCATGGCCGAGACCGGGCCGGAGGGCGGCTGCGTGGTGGTCAACGTTCCGCTGCCGGCCGGCACCGGGTCGGACGATTTCCGCTGGGCGTACTCCGACCTCATCCTGCCGAAGCTGCGCGACTTCCGGCCGGAGCTGGTGATCGTCTCGGCCGGCTTCGACGGTCACGCCGCCGACCCCATGGCGCACCTGCGCCTGCAGGTGGCGGATTTCGACTGGGTGACGCGCCAGCTTCTCGATGTCGCAGCGGAATGCTGCCAGCGGCGGCTGGTGTCGGTTCTGGAAGGCGGCTATGACACGCGCGCGCTGGCGGCGTGCGTGGCGTCGCACGTCCGGGCGCTGATGGATGCGTGAGGGAAGAATGCAGGCCGTTGAATGGACCGCGGGCATGTCCGTCGGATCGGACACGCTGGACGGTCACCACAGGATGATCATCGACTGCCTGAACCGGCTGGGCCCGCTGATCGGCCAGACCGGCAAGGACGACGAGATCAAGAACGTCCTGGCGACGCTGGAAGAGTTCGTGCTGGTCCACTTCAGCGAGGAGGAGCAGCAGATGCGCGCCGCCGGCTACCCGGACTGGCGCGCGCACAAGGACCTGCACGACCGCATGTACGACGTGGTCTTCGCGCTGAAGTCCGACGTCGAGCACGGCCGCGTGCCGGAGGCGGAGAAGCTGCGCACGCTGCTCAACGACTGGCTGGTCAGCCACATCCTGGGCGAGGACCGCAAGTACGTGCCGTTCCTGGAGAACCCGCACCCCGAGAGCAAGCAGCTCTGGGAGCGGTCGAACGGGCGGCGGTACTGAGACACTCGAAGCCCCTCCCCCCTTGAGGGGGAGGGGCTTTTTGGCCTCACCGCCGCGGCGGGAAGTAGCGCGGCTCCAGCCGCAGCGGCGCCGGGTCCACCGGCGTCCAGCCCAGCGCCGCGATCACGTCGTTGGATTCCCGCGCCGCGCGGCCGGGGCCGAGCGACCACGTGGCGTGGAAGGTCGAGCCGTCCGGCCGTGCCGTGCCGCCGTTGATCTCCACCACCAGCGCCTGCACGCCCTGGCCGTCGTCGGCGACGCCGACCACGCGCCCCACCGTCTCGGCCGGCAACGGGAAGTCCGGGCCGGCGGGGAAGGTGTGCGTCACGTGCTCCGCCGCCACGGTGGCATAGGCGGGCGGGAAGCGCGCCAGCAGCGCCGCGCGGTCCGCCTTCGCCAGAGCCCAGCCGACATACCCCTTCGCCATGGAGCGGACCTCCTCGCTACGGCAACAGCGTCACCGCCGCCGGTCACTCTACGTCCTTTGGGGGTAGCCTGACACGCACCGCCGCCTTCGCCGTTGATTCCCCCAGGGAAAGCGCTGAGCGAGGGTGCGGCGATGGCCGTGTTGAAGTGGATCGGCATCGGCCTGTTGGGGCTGGTGGCCCTGGTGGCGGTGGGGGCGGGGATCGCGCTGGCGGTGTTCGACTGGAACGACGCGCGCGGCTTCGTCGCCCGCCAGGCGACCAAGGCGCTGGGCCGCGAGGTGGCCATCGACGGCACCTTCTCGGTCAAGATCGGCGACCCCATCCGCATCCACGTCGAGGGGCTGCGCGTCGCCAACGTCGAGTGGGCCGCGGAGAAGACCTTCGCCGAGCTGAAGGTGCTCGACGCCGAGGTGCGGCTGTGGCCGCTGCTGCGCGGCAACATCGAGGTGCCGAAGCTGCTGTTGACCGAGCCCAAGCTCGACATGGAGAAGAACAAGGAGGGCGAGAACAACTGGACCTTCGGCTCCGACCCGCGCAAGGCCGCGGCCAAGGAGACGGTGAAGCCCGACAACCGCCACGAGATCCCGATCATCGAGGCCATGGAGATCGACGGCGGCCGCGTGCGCTACCGCGACCCCGGCCGGCAGATCGACGTCAACACCACCATCGCCACCGCCACCGGCGGCAACGGCGACCAGGAGGTGAGGCTCGACGGCAAGGGCAACTTCGCCGGCAAGGGGTTCACCATGCTGGTGAAGGGCGGCGGCCTGCGCTTCCTACGCGACGATACCCGGCCCTATCCGGTGCTGATCGAGGCGGCGGTCGGCAAGACCAGGGGGAAGGTCGAGGGCTCGGTCAAGGACCCGATCAAGCTGGAGGGCGAGGACCTCTCCATCGAGCTGCGCGGCGACGACCTCGCCGAGATCTTCCCGATCTTCGGCGTGCCGGTGCCGAAGACGCGGCCCTACAGCCTGTCCGGACATTTGGGACACCAGGGCGAGGTGTGGACCTTCTCCGGCATGCAGGGGCGGGTGGGGGAGAGCGACCTCAACGGCAAGGTGGCGATCGACCTCGGCGGTGAGCGGCCGCGCATCACCGGCGACCTGACCTCGAAGCGGCTGGCGGCGCTGGACCTCGCCGGCTTCGTCGGCGGCTCGCCGAAGGGCAAGGAGGACTACCCGACCAAGGGGCCCGGCCGCATCCTTCCGGCCACCGAGATCAACCTGGACATGCTGCGCTCCGCCGACATGGACGTGCGTTTCCGCGGCGGCCGGGTCGAGGCGCCGTTCGCCGCGCTGGAGGATCTGGACGCCAAGATCGCGCTCGACAACGGCCGGCTGACGGTGGAACCGCTGAAGCTCGGCATCGGCGGCGGGCAGGTGGCGGGCATCGCGATGCTCGACAGCCGCGACCGCAAGACGCCGGCGCTGAAGACCAACCTGGAGGTCCGTCGGGTCAAGCTGGCCGAGATGTTCCGCCAGACGCAGTTCGCCAAGGACATGGGCGGCACGCTGACCGGCCGCATCGAGCTGGCGGGCAAGGGACCGAGCCCGGCCGACATCCTGGCCGGCGCCGACGGCAAGCTGGGGCTGGCGGTGGACGGCGGGCGGATCACCAGCCTGGCGGTCAAGGGGCTGAAGACCAACATCCTGGAGACGCTGGGCGTGGCGCTGTCGGGCAGCCAGCCGCTGCCGTTCAACTGCTTCGTCGTCGACATGGACCTGAAGAACGGGCTCGCCACCGCCAACGCCCTGGTGCTCGACACGCCGGAGACGCTGGTCACCGGCGGCGGCGGCATCAACCTGAAGACCGAGGCGCTGGACCTGCGCATCCTCGGCCGGTCCAAGAAGCCGCAGATCTTCGCCACCCATGTGCCGGTGCTGGTGCGCGGCACGCTGGGCGATCCGAACATCGGCGTCGACGCGACCGAGAGCGTGGCGCGCGGGGCGGCGGCGGTGGCGCTGGGCGCGCTGCTGACGCCGCTGGCCAGCGTGCTGGCGCTGGCCGACACCGGCACCGGCGAGCAGGCGCACTGCGGCCAGCTGGTGCAGGATGCCAAGACGCCGTCCGGCAAGTCCGGCGTCGGCACCGGCAGCTCCGGCGGGAAACGGGACAAGCCGCCGCAGGGCAGCGGGCGGTGATGGGGGGCTGCCCGATCATCAGGCTCTTTTCCGTCATCCCCGCGAAAGCGGGGATCCAGCGTGAGCCGCGGCAGCGGCGACAAGATTCGTGTGGCTCGCGGACGCTCGCACTGGATCCCCGCTTTCGCGGGGATGACGGTGTGGGAGCGTCTCGCCCCTGACGCAGGTTCCGGACGCTTCATGATCTCTCCCATGCTTCTCGCCTTCGCGATCATCGGCGCGGTCATCGTGCTGCTGATCTGGGACAAGGTGCGCTACGACCTCGTCGGGCTGCTGGCGCTGCTGACCGCCATGATGGTCGGCATCGTGCCGGCCAAGGACGCGTTCACCGGCTTCGCCGACGACATCGTCATCATCGTCGGCTCGGCGCTGGTGGTCAGCGCCGGGATCAGCCGCTCCGGCGTGGTGGAGACGGCGATGCGGCCGCTCGCCCGGCACATGCGGACCACCGTGGCCCAGGTGGTGATCCTGACCGGGGCGGTGACCCTGCTGTCGGCCATCGTCAAGAACATCGGCGCGCTGGCGATCTTCCTGCCGATCGCCGTGCAGATGGCGCAGCGCACCGGCACGCCGCTGTCGTGGCTGTTGATGCCGATGGCGTTCGGCTCGCTGCTGGGCGGGCTGATGACGCTGGTCGGCACCTCGCCCAACATCATCGTCTCGCGCATGCGCGCGGAGATCCTGGGCGAGCCGTTCGGCATGTTCGACTTCACGCCGGTCGGCCTGACCATCTCCCTGGCCGGGCTGGCGTTCCTCGCCTTCGGCTGGCGGCTGCTGCCGGGGCACAAGGGCGGGGCGGCGTCGCAGGCCGCCTTCTCCATCGACGATTTCACTACGGAGGCGCGGCTGCCGCCCGGATCCGCCTTCGCCGGCCGCACCGTGGCCGAGCTGGAGGAGGCGGGCGAGGGCGACGTGACCATCGCCGCCATCATCCGCGAGGGCCACCGCCGCTACGTCCCCTCCGGCCACTGGGAGCTGTACGCCGACGACATCCTGGTGCTGGAGTGCGACACCCAGGCGCTCGCCCGCATCGTGCAGATCGCCGGGCTGGAGCTGGTGGCCGAGCGGGAGCTGGAAGGCGTGGAGAGCGCCGACGAGCTGCGGCTGGTCGAGGCGGTGGTCTCCCAGCGCTCCATGCTGATCGGCCAGACGGTCGAGGACGTCTGCCTGCGCGAGCGCTACGGCGTCAACCTGCTGGCGCTGAGCCGGCGCGGCCGGCCGATCCGCCAGCGGCTGCGCCGCGTCCGCTTCCGGTTCGGCGACCTCGTCGCCCTGCAGATGCGCGCGGTGGAGGTGCCGGAGACGCTGGGCACGCTGGGCTGCCTGCCGCTGGCCGAGCGCGACCTGGCGCTGGGCCGGCCGCAGAAGCAGCGCCTCGCCGTGCTGATCCTGGCGGTGACCGTGGGCCTGGTGGCGACCGGCACGGCACCGGTGGCGCCGGCCTTCTTCGGCGCGGCGGTGGCCATGGCGCTGTTCCGCGTGCTGAGCCTGAAGGAGGCCTACGACGCCATCGAGTGGCCGATCCTGGTGCTGCTGGGTTCCCTCATCCCGGTCAGCGAGGCGCTGCGCACGACCGGCGGCACCGACCTGATCGCCGGATGGCTCTCCGACGCCGCGCAGGGGCTGCCGCCGGTGGGCGCGCTGGGCATGATGCTGGTGGCGGCGATGGCGATCACGCCGTTCCTCAACAACGCCGCCACCGTGCTGGTGATGGCCCCCATCGCCGCCAGTCTGGCCGAGCATCTGGGGCTGCGGCCGGATCCGTTCCTGATGGCGGTGGCGGTGGGGGCGGGCTGCGACTTCCTCACGCCCATCGGGCACCAGTGCAACACGCTGGTGATGGGGCCGGGCGGCTACCGCTTCCGCGACTACTCGCGGCTGGGGGCGCCGCTGTCGCTGCTGATCATCGTGCTGGGGACCGCGGCCATCGCCGTGGTGTGGCCGCTGACGGCGCGGTGATAAGGCTTTGACACGCCGCCCGTATCGGGAAATCCTTGGGACCCGAATTGGTTCTCCGTGCCGGCCGGCGCCTTTCTCAACCGTCATCCCCGCCTTCGGGGATGACGACGAGAACGGGCGCGGATCGGAACGGACGCCACCCACAGAAAAGCCCCCCAGGGAGACGCGCTCATGACCACCCGATTCCCCCGCATCGGCCTCACCCGCCGCCAGCTCGGCCAAGCCGCCGTCGCCGCCGGTGCGCTCACCGCCTTCGGCAAGGCGCCGGTGTTCGCCCAGGGCGCGGTGCTGAAGGTCGGCGTGCTGCTGCCGCGCTCCGGCCATCTGGCGCAGGCGGGGCAGGCCTGCCAGCGCGGCGCCGACATCGCGCCGGCGGTGCTGGCCGACCTGGGCTACAAGGTGGAGATCCTGTCGGCCGACACCGAATCGAGCCCGGACGTGGCGCGCTCGCGCACCGAGAAGCTGATCAACGACGGCGCCAACGTCATCATCGGCGCCTTCGACAGCGGCCAGACCGCCGCCGCCGCCCAGGTCTGCGAGCAGCGCGGCATCCCGCTGGTGATGAACATCGCCGCCGCCGACGGCCTGACCGAGCAGGGCTACAAAACGGTGTTCCGCAACTTCCCGACCTCGACCATGCTGGTCAGCAACGGCCTGGCGCTGATGAAGGACCTGTTCAAGGCGACCGGGGCGACGCCGAAGAGCGCGGTGTTCCTGCACGCCAACGACACCTTCGGCATGGCCAACAAGAAGGCGCTGGACACCCTGTTCCCCAAGCTGGACATGCCGTTCCAGATCGTCGATTCCATCGCCTACGACCCGAAGGCGCAGGACCTGTCCATCGAGGTGACCAAGGCCAAGGCGACCGGCGCCGAACTGGCCATCGTCACCACCCGCGCCGCCGACGCCATCATGATGGTCAAGGAGATGGTCAAGCAGCGCTGGGAGCCGATGGGCATCGTCTCCCCCGGCTCGCCGGGCCTCTATGACGAGCAGACCTACAAGGCGCTGGGCAAGTACGTGGACTACGCCATCACCAACCTGCCCTGGTACGACCCGAAGGCCGACCTGACGCAGCGCGTCGCCGCCGCCTTCAAGAAGCAGTACCCGAACGACCGCTTCGAGGGCTACGCCTTCAACGTCGCCTTCACGCTGGAGGCCATCCTGGTCGCCGCCGACGCCTTCAAGCGCGCCGGCTCGGCCGCGTCGGAGCCGATGCTGCAGGCGCTGCGGCAGACCAACCTGAAGGAGAAGATGATGGTCGGCCCGGCGATCACCTTCGACGCCAAGGGGCAGAACGTCAACCTCGCCTCGGCCTGCGTGCAGAACCGCAACCAGCGGCCCACGGTGGTGCTGCCCAAGGAGTCCGCCGAGATGGACCCGGTGTTCCCGATGCCGGGCTGGGCGAAGCGGACGTAAGCTGGGATATGCGGCGTCGCATGAGCGCCGGCCACGGTCCCCCTTCCTAACCTCCCCCCACGTCGCGGGGGGAGGAACTCCGCCGTCAGCCTTGAAAGCCCTCCCCCGCGCAGTGGGGGAGGGTTAGGGTGGGGGCCCGGCGCCGGGACTTTCCCATCGCGCTGGAATAACCCGCCCCCCGCCCGCGTTGGTTCCTGAGACCTTCACCGGAACCACAGGCCACCCATCATGTTCGAGGACGATCCCTGGCTCGACGCGGGCGTCGAGGCGGAAGACGACGCGCCGATGGCGAAGCCGCGGCACCCCTGGTTCGAGTACGCCGGCGTCGAGCCGCACCCCGAGCCCGTTGCCGCGCCGGTGAAGATGGCGCTTGCCTGCCCTGCGAAGGACTGGTAACCGCAGACCGGCATTCACGGTCCGGCGGTCCATGACTCTCGCCCTCCTCCTCAACATCGTGGCCTCGGGGCTGCTCACCGGCTTGGTGTACGGGCTGGCGGCGCTGGGGCTGTCCGTCATCTTCGGCGTGGTGCGCGTCGTCAACTTCGCGCACGGCGAGATGATGGTCGCCGGCATGTACGGCGCCGTGCTGCTGTTCGGCGCGTTCGGGCTCGACCCCATCCTCTCGGCGCCGCTGGTCGCGGCGGTGCTGTTCGTCTTCGGCTGGGCGCTGCAGCGCGGGCTGGTGAACAAGTTCGTCGAGCGGCCGGAGCACATGCAGTTCATCCTGCTGCTGGGCATCGCCACCATCGTGCTGAACCTGCTGCTGATGGTGTTCGGGCCGGATTCGCGCGGCGTCATGGTGCCGTACGTCTTCGACGTTTTCGAGATCGGGCCGTTCCACCAGGACGCCACCCGCACCTACGCCGGCCTCGGCGCCATCGCGGTGGCGGCGGTGCTGTTCGCCTTCTTCCGCTTCAGCCGCACCGGCAAGGCCATCCGCGCCTGCGCCGACAACCCGCTGGGGGCGCGCGTCGTCGGTCTGAACCTCGACGGGCTGTACGCGCTGACCTTCGGCATCGGCGCCGCGGTGGTGGGCATCGCCGGCGCGCTGCTGACCCTGGTGGTCGAGGCGCGGCCGCAGCTGGCGCCGGAATACACGCTGCTGTCCTTCATCATCGTCATCGTCGGCGGCCTGGGCAGCCTGCCCGGCGCGCTGCTGGGCGGCGTGCTGATCGGCGTGTCGGAGGCGCTGGCCGGCTTCCTGCTGATGCCGTCGCTGAAGGCGCTGTTCAGCTACGTCGTGCTGATCGTCGTGCTGCTGCTGCGGCCGCAGGGCCTGCTGGGGAGGCGCTCGTGATGACGGCGCGGGCGATGGCGCTTGCCGGACTGCTGCTGGCGGCGCTGCTGGCGGCCCCGCTGGTGGCGGACAGCTACGTGCTGTCGGTGCTGACCACGGTGCTGTGGTTCGCCTATGTCGGGCAGGCGTGGAACGTGATGATGGGCTTCTCCGGCCTGCTGTCGC
Source organism: Azospirillum sp. (assembly GCF_050789165.1). Taxonomy (NCBI): domain Bacteria; kingdom Pseudomonadati; phylum Pseudomonadota; class Alphaproteobacteria; order Rhodospirillales; family Azospirillaceae; genus Azospirillum; species Azospirillum sp. The sequence continues at coordinate 44,401 of NZ_JBOZRT010000034.1, read as the reverse complement.
TCGGGCACGCGCTGTATGTGGGCCTGGGCGCGTACGCCAGCGCCGCGCTGTTCGTGCATTTCGGGATCGGGCCGTGGCTGGGGCTGTTCGCCGGCGTGGCGCTGGCGGCGGCGGCGGGGGCGTTCATCGGTTTCCTCGGCTTCCGCTTCGGCGTGCGCGGCGTGCATTTCGCGCTGCTGACCATCGCCTTCGCCGAGGTGGCGCGCATCGGCTTCGACCACATCGGCTGGCTGGGCGGCTCGGGCGGGCTGTTCCTGCCGGTGGGCGGCAGCGACCCGCTGAACCTGCGCGGCTCGCCGGTGCTGTTCTACTACGTCATCCTGGCGCTGGTGCTGATGGCTTTCGCGCTGGCCAAGGTGCTGCTGCACTCGCGCCTGGGCTACCAGTGGCTGGCGGTCCGCGAGGACGCGGAAGCCGCCGAGGCGGTGGGCGTCGACCTGTTCCGCGCCCGCATCAAGGCGGTGGTGGTGTCGGCGGCGCTGACCGCGCTGGGCGGGGTGTTCCAGGCCTTCTACTTCAACAACCTGTTCCCGGAGCAGGTGTTCTCCATGGGCCGCTCCATCGAGATCATCCTGCCGGCCATCGTCGGCGGCATCGGCACGCTGTTCGGGCCGATCCTCGGCGCCTTCATCCTGACGCCGCTGGGCGAGGCGCTGACCGGCGCCATCGGCGCGCTGGGTATCGACCTGCCGGGCCTGAAGCAGCTGTTCTACGGCGCGGCGCTGGTGCTCATCATCGTCTTCCGGCCGGAGGGCGTGTGGCCGTGGCTGTCGCGCCGCCTCAAGCTGGTGCGGGGGCCGCAATGACCGCGCTCCTGGAGGTCGAGGGCCTGACGAAGCGTTTCCGCGGCCTGCGCGCGGTGTCGAACGTCGGCTTCGCGGTGCCCAAGGGAAGCATCGTCGCGCTGATCGGGCCGAACGGGGCGGGAAAGACCACCACCTTCAACCTGATCGCCGGCGTCTTCCCGCCCAACGAGGGCAGCGTCCGCCTGGACGGAAGGCCGATCACCGGCCTGAAGCCGCACCGGATCTGCGCCGCCGGCATCGGCCGCACCTTCCAGATCGTCAAGCCGTTCGGCGACCTGACGGTGGAGGAGAACGTGGTGGTCGGCGCGCTGGCCCGCGAGACCTCGGTCGACACCGCGCGGGGTATCGCCCGCGGCGTGCTGGAGCGCTTAGGGCTGGCCGAGCAGTCGTTCCGCCCGGCGCGCAGCCTGACCCTGCCCGACCGCAAGCGGCTGGAGGTGGCGCGGGCGCTGGCGACCAGGCCGACGCTGCTGCTGCTCGACGAGGTGCTGGCCGGGTTGCGGCCCACCGAGGTCGACCGCATGGTCGAGGTGCTGCGCGACCTCAACCGCCGCGAGGGCCTGACCATCCTGATGATCGAGCACGTGATGCGGGCGGTGATGGCGCTGTCCGACCACGTGGTCGTCCTCGACCACGGCGAGAAGATCGCCGAGGGGACCCCGGCCGAGGTCACTGCCGACCCGCGGGTGATCGAGTCCTATCTGGGCGCGGAAAGCCTGTAGGGGCGGTATCGCACGCGGCCTCAGGTCGGGCGCAAGATGCACACATCTTATGCGAAAACGCGCTTTTTTGCTCAAAATGACGCCAGAAAGGCGTCGGCTCGATACCCTATCGAAACACTCTGTTAAGAGATCCCCACCCATCCTGAGCCTACGCCGAAGGCAATAAGACCAAACACGGCGGGCACTGCGATGGGGGAATGGTTATGACGTGGTACAACAACCTGAAGATCGGCCGACGCCTGATGATCGGCTTCGCCGCGGTGATCGCGCTTCTGGTGGTCAACGTCGGCGCGGCCCTGGTGATGGCCAGCGGCGGCAAGACGATGGCCGCCCGGATCGCCGACATGCGCATGCCCACGGCGCTGGCCAGCACCGGCATCCACGCGAACCTCACCGGCTCGTTGGCCGCGATGCGCGGCTTCCTGCTGACCGGCGCCCCGGCGTTGCGCGCCGAGCGTGTCGAGGCCTGGGCCGAGGTGGACCGTCTGCGCGCCGAGATGGACCAGCTGTCCTCCGGCTGGACCAGCGAGCCCAACAAGCGCGCCTGGGCCGAGGCCAAGCCCCTGCTGGACGAACTGCACCGGGTGCAGGACGCCGCCGAGGCGGCGGCCCTGGCCGGGGACCGCGAGCGTTCGGTCAGGATCCTGTCCGAAGAGGCGTTGCCCCGCGCAGCCAAGCTGAAGCTGCTGCTGGACGGCGGCAAGGACGCGTCGGGTCAGGCCGTCGATGGCATCAGCGACCGCCAGCGCACGCTGCTGGAGGCGGACGCCCGCGCCATGACCGCGGCGGCCGACCGGCTGATGGTGATCCAGGCGGCGATGCTGGCGCTGGGGCTGCTGATCGCCGGCGCGGCGGTGCTGGTGACCGGGCGCTCCATCGTCCGGCCGCTGACCGCGATGACCGATGCGATGAAGCGGCTGGCCGGCGGCGACTACGCCACCGAGATTCCGGCGGTCGGCCGGCGCGACGAGGTGGGCGTGATGGCGCAGGCGGTGCTGGTCTTCAAGGACGGCATGGTCGCCGCCCGGGAGGCCGCGGAACGCGAACGCGCCGGGCAGGCGGAGCGTGAGCGCCGCGCCCGCGCCATCGAGGAGCTGACCGGGCGCTTCGACCGCGATTCCGGAGAGGTGCTGGGTTCGGTCTCCTCCGCCGCCGTGCAGATGCAGGCGACCGCCGGCCAGCTCTCCGCCAACGCCGAGCAGACGACCCGCCAGTCGACCGCCGTCGCCGTGGCGTCGGAGCAGGCCTCGGCCAACGTGCAGACCGTCGCCACCGCCACCGAGGAGCTGGCCGCCTCCGTGCTGGAGATCAGCCGGCAGGTCGCGCAGTCGGCGACCATCGCCGGCGAGGCGGTTGCGCAGGCCGGGCAGGCGGACGAGTCCATGCGCGGCCTTGCCACGGCGTCCGAGGAAATCGCCAAGGTCATCGACCTGATCATGCAGATCGCCGCGCAGACCCGGCTGCTGGCGCTCAACGCCACCATCGAGGCGGCGCGCGCCGGCGAGATGGGCAAGGGCTTCGCCGTGGTGGCGGCGGAGGTCAAGGCGCTGGCCGACCAGACCACCCGCGCCACCGACGAGATCGCCGCCAAGGTGACCTCGATCCAGGGCGAGGCGCAGGGCGCGGTGTCGTCGATCGGCGCCATCATGGAGACGATCCGCCGGATCAGCGACGTCTCCGGCACCATCGCCGCCGCGGTCGAGGAGCAGCAGGCGGCGACGCAGGAGATCGCCCGCAACATCCAGCAGGCGGCGCAGGGCACGCAGGAGGTGTCGAGCAACATCGTCGGCGTCAACCGCGCCGCCACCGACACCGGCGCCGCCGCGCACCAAGTGCTCGGCGCTGCCGACACGCTGTCCAGCCAAGCCGGCGTGCTGAAGTCGAAGGTGGAGCTGTTCCTGTCCGCGGTGAAGGCAGCGTAGCAAGCGTCCCTGGTTGACAGCCGGCGCGGTCCTCACCATCCTGATGTAGGTAATTTCACTACACACTGGAGTGAGCGATGGAAGAGGCCGTGTCGGCTGCCGACGCCAATCGGAACTTCTCGCAAATCCTGCGGCACGTGAAGGAAGGGCACTCCTATGTGGTGACGTCGCACGGAACGCCGGTCGCCAGGATCGTGCCCGCCAAGCGAAGCGGCGCCTTGGTCGATGCGGCCAAGGGTGCGTTGATGAGCCGCCTGCGCGAGCTGCCGGTGCAAGTCATCGGCCATCGCTGGAATCGGGACGAGCTGTACGACGAGTGAACCGTGCTGATCGCGCTCGACACGAACATTCTTGTCTACGCGGAGGGCGTCGCGTTCCTTCCCGGTGACGTCGAAAAGCCGGTCCTGGTGCATGGGTTGCTTGACGCACTGCCCGCCGATGGCGTCGTTCTGCCGACCCAGGTCCTGGGAGAGCTGTATCGGGTGCTCGTTGGCAAGGCGAAGCGACCCGTCGCCGACGCGCGCCGTGCGATCATGATGTGGTGCGACCTGTATCCGCAATCCGATACGACCGCTGCCGTCATGATGGCGGCCATTGACTTGGCTGCCGACCACAAGCTGTCGATCTGGGACGCGGTCGTCGTCTCCGCAGCCGCCGAGGCCGGATGCCGTCTTCTCCTCTCGGAAGACATGCAGGACGGTTTTGTGTGGCGAGGGCTTACCGTCGTCAATCCGTTCTCTTCCGAGCCGCACCCGTTGCTCAAGGCGCTGACCGGCGAATAGCCGGCTGAGGACAGGCGTCTGGCGCGCCGTGCGGTTCGGTCGTAAGCTCCCCTTCCGAAAGAAGAATCACCCTGGGGAGGGAACCGCATGCTGCCGCACGGGGCGAGCCATGCCGAGATCACCGCGCGTTTCCGCTGGGACGTGCCGGAGCGCTACAACATCGGCGTCGATGTCTGCGACACGTGGGCCGAGCGCGACCCCGGCCGTACCGCGCTGATCCACAAGCGCCGCGACGGCGCGGTGGAGGAGTACAGCTTCGCCGACATCCGCGCCCAGTCCAATCGCCTCGCCAACCTGCTGCAGGCGCTGGGCGTGGAGCGCGGCGACCGCGTCGGCATCCTGCTGCCGCAGGCGCCGGAGACCGCGGTGTCGCACGTCGCCGTCTACAAGATGGGCGCCATCGCGGTGCCGCTGTTCGGCCTGTTCGGCGTCGACGCGCTGGAATACCGGCTGGGCAATTGCGGCGCCAAGGCGGTGGTCACCGATGCCGCCGGGGCGGAGAAGATCGCGGCCCTGGCGGCGCGGCTGCCGAACCTCGAGGTCGTGCTGTGCATCGACGGGCCGCTGCGCGGCTTCCACGACCTCCACGCGCTGCTGGCGCAGCAATCCGACGCCTTCACGCCGGTGGACACGCTGGCCGACGACCCGGCGCTGATCATCTACACCTCCGGCACCACCGGCCAGCCGAAGGGGGCGCTGCACGCGCACCGCGTGCTGCTCGGCCATCTGCCCGGGGTGGAGATCTCGCACGACCTGTTCCCGCAGCCGGGCGACCGCATCTGGACGCCGGCCGACTGGGCGTGGATCGGCGGTCTCCTGGACGTGCTGATGCCGGCGTGGCACCACGGCGTCACCGTGGTCGCCCACCGCTTCGAGAAGTTCGACGCCGAGGAGGCGTTCCGCCTGATCGCCGACTTCGGCGTGCGCAACGCCTTCCTGCCGCCGACCGCGCTGAAGATGATGCGGGCGGTGGAGACCCCGCAGGGGCGCTTCGCCTACTCCATGCGCTCCATCGCCTCGGGCGGCGAGACGCTGGGGGCGGAGCTGCTGGACTGGGGCCGCCGCACCTTCGGGCTGACCATCAACGAGTTCTACGGCCAGACCGAGTGCAACATGATCGTCTCCTCCTGCGCCGCGGTCATGCCGGAGAAGCCCGGCGTCATGGGCCGTCCGGTGCCCGGCCACGACGTGGCGGTGATCGACGACGACGGCAACCGGCTGCCGCCGGGCGCGCTCGGCCACATCGCCGTGCACCGGCCGGACCCGGTGATGTTCCTGGAGTACTGGGGCAACCCCAAGGCGACCGCGGACAAATTCATCGGCGACTGGCTGGTCACCGGCGACCAGGGTGAGCTGGACGAGGAGGGCTACATCCGCTTCGTCGGGCGCGCCGACGACGTCATCACCTCGGCCGGCTACCGCATCGGCCCGGGCGAGATCGAGGACTGCCTGATCGCCCACCCGGCGGTGCGCATGGCCGCCGTGGTCGGCGTGCCCGACCCGTTGCGCACCGAGATCGTCAAGGCCTTCGTCGTGCTGAACGAGGGTGTGCCGCCGGGGCCGGAGCTGGTCAGGGACATCCAGGAGCACGTGAAGACGCGCCTCGCCGCCCACGAGTACCCGCGCGAGATCGCCTTCGTGGACTCCCTGCCGATGACCACCACCGGCAAGATCATCCGCCGCGAGCTGCGGGACCGGGCGATCCGGGAGAAAGGGTGACGGTGGCCTGGGCGACCGCCTGCGGCGCGCGAGGAAGCCGCCCCGGCGTAGTTTCGATTCCGATGGAGCGGGGGCTGCGCTAGAGTGCGCCCCCGTCCTCCAGTTCTCCCGGCCCATGCTGACGATCACCGACCTCGACCTGTTCTACGGCGACGCCCAGGCGCTCGATTCCGTGTCGCTGTCCGTCGAGGCCGGCACCACCACCGCCATCGTCGGCGCCAACGGGGCCGGCAAGACCTCGCTGATCCGCACCATCTCCGGCATCCTCAAGCCGGCGCGCGGCTCCATCCGCTTGCACGACCGGGAGATCGCCGGGCTGCCCAGCCACGTGGTGTGCGACCTCGGCGTCGGGCAGGTGGCGGAGGGGCGGCAGATCTTCCCGACGCTGTCGATCCGCGAGAACCTGGAGATGGGCGCCGTCATCCCGCGCGCCCGCGCCTCGGCCAAGGACACCTTCGCGCACGTCCTTCACCTCTTCCCCCGCCTGGAGGAGCGCCTGGAGCAGGCGGCCGGCACGCTGTCCGGCGGGGAGCAGCAGATGCTCGCCATCGGCCGCTGCCTGATGGGCAAGCCTGAGCTGATCATGTTCGACGAGCCGTCGCTCGGCCTCGCCCCGGCGCTGGTGCAGGAGCTGTTCCGCACCATCCGCGCGCTCGGCGAGCAGGGCATGACCATCATCCTGGTCGAGCAGAACGTCGCCGCCTCGCTGAAGCTGGCCAGCCGTGCCTATGTGATGGAGAACGGCCGCGTCGTCCTGTCCGGCACCGGCGACGCGCTGCTGAACGATCCGGCGGTGAAGCAGGCCTACCTGGGCCTCTGATTGTTCCAATTATGAGAACAGTTCTGTCGTAGCAGCGCGCGTTGTTGTTCCCGTCCCAATCGCCACATCATGCCCGACACGAGAGAGCGGCCCATCGGCCGCCAGGAGGGTTCGGCAATGATCACGGTTCGCAACAGGGACGAGCGCGGTGCGGTGAACATGGGCTGGCTGGACAGCCGGCACAGCTTCTCGTTCGGGCACTACTTCGACCCGGCGCACATGGGCTTCCGGTCGCTGCGCGTCATCAACGACGACCGGGTGATCCCCGGCGCCGGCTTCCCGACGCACGGCCACGCCGACATGGAGATCGTCTCCTACGTGCTGGACGGTGCCCTGGAGCACAAGGACAGCCTCGGCACCGGTTCGGTCATCCGCCCCGGCGAGGTGCAGCGCATGAGCGCTGGCACCGGCATCCGCCACAGCGAGTACAACGCCTCGCGCGAGAACCCCGCCCGCTTCCTGCAGATCTGGATCCTGCCGGAGCGCAAGGGGCTGGCGCCGGGCTACGAGCAGACGGCGTTCGCCGAGGCCGAGAAGCGCGGCACGCTCCGCCTCGTCGGTTCGCGCGACGGGCGGCAGGGCAGCGTGACGATCCACCAGGACGTCGACCTCTACGCCGGCCTGATCGACGGCGACGAGTCCGCAACGCTGGAACTGCGCCCCGGCCGGCACGCCTGGGTGCAGGTGGCCCGCGGGCAGGTGCGGCTCAACGGCGTCACGCTGAAGGAGGGCGACGGCGCCGCGGTCAGCGACGAGACCGCGCTGACCCTCGATCAGGGCATCGGCGCCGAGGTGCTGCTGTTCGATCTGGCGTAGCGCTCGGGGAGGGCGGGGGTCAGCCCCCGCCCTTCGATGAGAGCCGGATGCCCATGCGCCGGGCCTCGACCATGAAGGCGCGGGTCATCTGCACGAGGTCGGTGCGCCAGTACAGCTGCTCCAGCGGGTCGTCCAGGAAGTCTTCCGGCAGCATGGCGTAGCAGTAGGTCTCCACCACCTTCTCCTCGGGCTTCCAGGGGTCGGCGCCGTCGCGCCAGCCGATCATCCAGCCGGCGTGCCCGGCGCCGATGGCCCAGCGCTCGAAGCGCGGCGCCATGGTGTTGGAGTCGATGGGATCCGCCACCGGAACCCGGTACAGCGCCACGAAGCGCCGCACGTTGAGCTGCAGGCTCATCAGCAGCGCGTCGCCGAACGCCTCCACCTTGTAGATGCAGTCCGAGGAGCCGGGGACGTGGCTGAACGTCACCTGCGCGCGCAGCAGGTCGGACAGCGGGGTGGGGGAGGGCTCGCGCGCCAGCGGTGGCGACTCGTGCTCCACGGCGCGCAGCGACTCCACCATGTCCTGGGTCAGGAAGCGGGTGATGCGGCTCTGCGCCTCGGCGATGGTCATGCGGGTCATGCGCCGTTAACGGCGCGGAGGGCGGTTTGTTCGCTCAGAGAGTCTTCCCGCTCCGCTCCATCCACTCTCCGAACGCGCGGTCCTCGCTCTGGATGTGGTTGATCAGCCAGCGCGACAGGAAGCTGTTGAGGAACTCGTGCACCTGGGCGTCGCTCGGGTCGGCGGCGAAGGTGTCCTGGATCGCCTTGGCGGCGCGCGCGTGGCCGGCGATGTGGCGCTCGAACGCGGGATAGCCGGCCTCGCGCATGATGGTTTCCTCGTTGCGGAAGTGCATCTCGATGTAGGCCAGCAGGTCGTTCAGCAGCGTGCGCAGCCGCCGCGGGTCGAAGCCGTCGGCGCGCGCCTTGTTGAAGCGGTGCAGGATCTCGAAGTAGTAGCGGTGCTCGGCGTCGATCTCGTCGACGCCGGTCAGCAGCGCGTCGGTCCAGTTCACTGTTTCCATGATCGTCCCGCTCCGCCGTCGTCGGACGCGCAGAATTCCTTGAGCTTGGCCGTATTGGCGACGAACACCGCCGCCCCGTGCGTCTCCACCCCGATCTTGCGCAGCTTGGCCAGCGCGCGCGAGAAGGTCTCCGGCTGCATGCCCAAACGGCGCGCGATCAGGCTCTTCTCGAAGGGCAGCTCGAAGTGGACGTCCTTGCCGGCCTCCGGGCAGAGGTTCAGCAGGAAGCTGGCGACCCGCTGCGGCGAGGAGCGGACGTGCAGGTGCTCGATCTGCTGGACGAAGCCGCGGATGCGCTGCGACAGCGCCTCGACCACGCGGAACGCCACCTCCGGGTCGGCGCGCATGCAGCGGAAGAACTCCTCCGCCGTGAAGACCAGGACGCGCGTCGGCTCCACCGCCTCGGCGCTGAGGGGGTAGCGGGCGGAAGAGAACATGTCGGCCTCGGCGAAGACCTGACCGGGCTCGACCAGGCTGACCACGGCCTCCTCGCCGTCGGCGCTCAGCCGCGACAGCTTGACCGAGCCGCTGAGCAGCAGGAAGAAGCGGTCGGCCTGCTCGTCCTGGAAGAACAGCGTGCCGAAGCGCGGCACCGCCATCACCGAGGCGCTGGCCAGAAGCTTGTCCATGGCGGGCTGGGGCATGCGGCGGAACAGCGGGGCGGCGCGCACCGCCTCCAGGTCGTTCGGCTTCAGTCCCTTCAGGCGGTTCAGCATGGCGTCCGGCAGCCGTGGCTCATGGCGAGGATCGTTATACCGATAAGGAATCGCTCGCGTCGTGCGCAGAATTTAGGCGCGGCGGATTGTCTCACGGCGCGGGCTGCTGCATAAAGCGGCGCATCATGCCTGATCCGATCCTGACCCTCCTCCTCCTTTCCGCGGCGTTCCTGGCCGGGGGCCTCAACGCCATGGCCGGCGGCGGCAGCTTCCTGACGCTGCCGGCGCTGATCTACGCCGGGGTGCCGCCGGTCGCCGCCAACGCCACCGGCACCGTGGCGCTGCTGCCCGGCTACGCCAGCGGCGCCTACGGCTTCCGCCACGACATCGAACCGGTGGACGGCGTCAGCACGCTGTGGCTGTCGGTGGTCAGCCTGATCGGCGGGCTGGTCGGGGCGGCGCTGCTGCTGTGGACGCCGGACGCCGTCTTCCGCGCCATCGTGCCGTGGCTGCTGCTCGCCGCCACCGGGCTGTTCGCCTTCGGGGCGCGGCTGTCGCGCTGGCTGCAGCGCCAGGGCATCCATGGGCGCGGCGCCATGCTGGGCGGGCTGTTCGCGGTGTCGGTGTACGGCGGCTACTTCAACGGCGGCCTGGGGATCCTGCTGCTGGCGCATCTCAGCGTGTTCGGGCTGACCAGCCTGAACGCCATGAACGGGCTCAAGAACCTGCTGTCCACCGTGCTCACCGCCATCGCGGTGGCGACCTACGCGGCGGGCGGCGCGGTGCATTGGCCGCAGGCGCTGCTGATGGCGGTGGCGGCGATCATCGGCGGCTACGCCGGGGCGCGGCTGGCCCGCCGCATCCCGCCGGCCACGCTGCGTCCGGCCATCGTCGTGGTCGGGCTGACCATGGCCGTGCTGTTCTTCGTGCGCTGATGGGGGAGGTGCAGCCGATCCCGGACATCGTGGCGCCGGGCCTGCGCGTGCTGTTCTGCGGCTTCAACCCCGGCACCCGCTCCGGCGCCATCGGGCACAACTACGCGGGGCGGGGGAACCAGTTCTGGCGGCTGCTCGCCGATTCAGGCCTGACGCCGCGGCTGCTGGCGCCGGAGGAGGACCGGACGATGCTCCGGTACGGCCTCGGCTCCACCAACCTCGTCGCCCGCGCCACGCCGAGCGCCGCCGACCTCAGCCGCGCCGAACTGCGCGCCGGGGCCGGGCCGCTGCGCGCGCTGGTGGAGGCGCACCGGCCGCGCATCGTCGCCTACACCGGCAAGGGCGTCTACCTCGCGGCGGCCGGGATCGACCGGGCGGAGTGGGGGGAGCAGCCGGCATCGCTGTTCGACGGGGCGATCGACTTCGTGGTGCCGTCGCCGAGCGGGCTGGCGCGCCTGCCCTACGCCGAGAAGCTGCGCTGGTTCACCGCGCTGGCCGGGCGCGCGGGCTGACCGTCAACGCTCCGGCAGTTCCGCCACGTTGCGCGGGGCCGGGAAGCCGCCGCTGCGCCCTTCGCGCAGGCCGTCCAGGCGGTAGTGCTGGTAGCCGGATTCGTAGGCGCCGCGGCGCACCGCGGCGGCCACGTCGGGGTTGGCCGCGAGATAGGCGCTCTCCCGCCAGTCCGGCGGCGGCGTCTGACCGGCCAGCGCCGCCGGGCGCTCGACGCGGGGCAGCCACGCCGACAGCATCGCCGGCACCCCGCTCCCCTGGGCGAGATGCGACAGGCCCAGCGGCAGCAGGGCGACGGCTACGACGATCAGCAGCCTCCACATGGGTCTCGTCCATTGATGCGAGGGAACCTGTACCCAAGATGAATGATGCCGATTCGCGCCGTCATCGCAACGCACCATAAGGGCAGGGGGTACCACTCGCCTTTCGGCTGAGGACATTAACAACTAAATAAAATTGTATAATGTAAAAAAGTTGTAGAATTCTGTTGCCGGACCCGGTCCCGGCGCAGTATAGCCAGGGCACCGATGCAGCCTTTCCGGTGCCGCCGTGACCGTTTTGCCCGCCGCCCGCCTGACCCACCTGCAACGCCTCGAGGCCGAGAGCATCCACATCATGCGCGAGGTCGCGGCGCAGTTCCGCAACCCCGTCATGCTGTACTCCATCGGCAAGGACAGCTCGGTCATGCTGCACCTCGCCATGAAGGCCTTCTACCCGTCCAAGCCGCCCTTCCCGCTCATGCACGTGGACACCACCTGGAAGTTCCGCGAGATGATCGCGTTCCGCGACCAGCGCGTGAAGGACCTCGGCCTCGACCTCATCGTCCACGTCAATGAGGACGGCGTGCGCCAGGGCATCGGCCCGTTCTCCCACGGCTCCGCCGTCCACACCGACGTCATGAAGACGCAAGCCCTCAAGCAGGCGCTCGACAGGCACGGCTTCGACGCCGCCTTCGGCGGCGCGCGCCGCGACGAGGAGAAGTCCCGCGCCAAGGAGCGCATCTTCTCCTTCCGCACGTCCACCCACCGCTGGGACCCGAAGAACCAGCGCCCGGAGCTGTGGAGCCTCTACAACGGCCGCATCAACAAGGGCGAGAGCATCCGCGTCTTCCCGCTCTCCAACTGGACCGAGCTGGACATCTGGCAATACATCTACCAGGAGAACATCCCGGTGGTGCCGCTGTACTTCGCCGCGCCGCGCCCGGTGGTGAGGCGCGACGGCGCCCTGATCCTGGTGGACGACGAGCGCCTGCCGCTCAGGCCCGGCGAGGCGCCGGAGACCAAATGGGTGCGCTTCCGCACGCTGGGCTGCTACCCGCTGACCGGCGCGGTGGAGAGCCGCGCCGGCACGCTGGCCGAGGTGATCCGCGAGATGCTGCTGGCCACCACCTCGGAGCGCCAGGGCCGCGTCATCGACCAGGACGCCGCCGCCTCCATGGAGATCAAGAAGCAGGAAGGCTATTTCTGATGCTGCAGAACGACGCCGTTGCCTCCGGCGAGGCCGTACAGGAGGTCGAGGCCTACCTGCGCGGCCAGGAGAACAAGGACCTGCTGCGCTTCATCACCTGCGGCTCGGTGGACGACGGCAAGTCCAGCCTGATCGGCCGGCTGCTGTACGACTGCAAGCTGCTGTTCGAGGACCAGCTGGCCAGCCTGGAGACGGACTCCTCGCGCTTCGGCACCACCGGGGCCGGCACGCTGGACTTGGCGCTGCTGGTGGACGGGCTGGCGGCCGAGCGCGAGCAGGGCATCACCATCGACGTCGCCTACCGCTTCTTCACCACCGACAAGCGCAAGTTCATCGTCGCCGACACGCCCGGCCACGAGCAGTACACCCGCAACATGGCGACCGGCGCCTCCACCGCCGACGCCGCGGTGCTGCTGGTGGACGCGCGCAAGGGGGTGCTGACCCAAACGCGCCGGCACAGCTACCTCGTCGCGCTGCTCGGCATCCGGCACGTGGTGCTGGCGGTCAACAAGATGGACGTGGTCGGCTGGAGCCGCGCGGCGTTCGAGCGCATCGCCGCCGACTACCGCGCCTTCGCCGGCCAGCTCGGCATCCCGCACGTCACCTGCATCCCGGTGTCGGCGCTGACCGGCGACAACGTCACCCGGCCGTCGGACGCCATGGGCTGGTACGACGGGCCGACGCTGCTGGGCAAGCTGGAGACGCTGGAGGTCGCCAGCGACGCGCTGAGCCGGCCGTTCCGCTTTCCCGTGCAGTGGGTGAACCGCCCCAACCAGGACTTTCGCGGCTTTTCCGGCACCGTCGCCGGCGGCGCGGTGCGGGTCGGCGACCCGGTGGCGATCCTGCCGGGCGGGCGCACCACCACGGTGGCGCGGATCGTCACGCTGGACGGCGAGCTGGAGATGACGGTGGCGGATCAGGCCGTCACGCTGGTGCTGGCCGAGGAGGTGGACGTCTCGCGCGGCGACGTGATCGCGGCGGCGCAGGCGCGCCCCGAGGTCGCCGACCAGTTCGCCGCGCACGTGGTGTGGATGGGCGAGCAGCCGCTGCTGCCCGGGCGCGGCTACCTGCTGCGGGTCGGCACGGCGCTGGTCGGCGCCCAGGTGACCGAGCTGAAGCACGCGGTGAACGTCAACACGCTGGAGCATCTGGCGGCCAAGCACCTGGAGCTGAACGAGGTGGGGGCGTGCAACCTGGCGCTCGACCGGCCGGTGCCGTTCGACGCCTACGCCGACAACCGGGCGACGGGGAGCTTCGTGCTGATCGACCGGATCAGCAACGCCACGGTGGGCTGCGGGATGATCGACTTTGCGCTGCGCCGGGCGTCGAACATCCACTGGCAGTCGATGAAGGTGGGCAAGGCGCAGCGCGCCGCGCTGAACGGGCAGACGCCGTGCGTGCTGTGGTTCACGGGCCTGTCGGGGGCGGGCAAGTCGACGGTGGCGGATCTGGTGGAGCAGGAGCTGCACCGCCGCGGCCGGCGCACGATGAGCCTGGACGGCGACAACGTGCGGCATGGGCTGAACCGGGACCTGGGGTTCACGGCGGAGGACCGGGTGGAGAACATCCGGCGGGTCGGCGAGGTGGCGAAGCTGCTGGTGGACGCCGGGCTGATCGTGCTGGTCAGCTTCATCTCGCCGTTCCGCGAGGAACGTGGCATGGCGCGGGCGCTGCTGGCGGAAGGCGAGTTCCTGGAGGTGTTCGTGGACGCGCCGCTGGCGGTGTGCGAGGCGCGCGATCCCAAGGGGCTGTACCAGAAGGCGCGGGCCGGGCAGCTGCCGAACTTCACCGGCATTTCCAGCCCGTACGAGGCGCCCGAGGCGCCGGAGATCCACCTGCCCGCCGGCGACGAGGCGCCCGACGCGCTCGCCGCCCGCGTCGTCAGGGAGCTGGAACGGCGGGGCCTGATTCCGCTGGACGACTGGACGATCTGAGGACGTGCGGCCCCCTCCCTAACCCTCCCCCGCTCCGCGGTGGAGGGGATAGAGGCCCCCTCCATCGCCGAAGGCGGGGGAGGGATGGGGAGGGGGCAAACACGCTACCGTCCCGACGGCCCCGCCATCGCCATGCCCAGCGCGACGGCGGGAAGCAGCAGGAACAGCACGAGACCGGACATCAGGGTTCTCCACGGCGGTGGTATCTGGGATACGGACCACCGACGCTACCCTGATCCGCCGCCGGGAAACATCCGGGCTTCCCGGTTACACCGTCCGGACAGGCTTTACACTCCCGACGCCAGCACCACCGGCTGCATTCCCGTCGCGCGCCGGATGTGGGCCAGCACGTCGGCGGCGAGGTCGGCCTCGGCGGCGAGGCTGCGGCGGCCGCCGGCGCGGCCGCGCAGTTCGCTGACCACCAGCGCCGCCACCTGCCGGCTCAGCTCCTCGGCACCCTCCGGACGGCGGGTCACCAGGGCGCGGATCGCCTCCAGTCCCAGTTCCACCACCAGCACCTCGGTGCGGCCGCGCGCCGTCTCGGCGTAGGTCGTGCCCTGGAACAGGGCGACCGCGCCGGCCACGCTGCCGGGGCCGGCGTCGCGCGGCGGCTCCGCCTGCCCGGTGCGGGAGCGCACCGGCTCGACGGTCAGCAACCCCTCCAGCACGACGTAGAGCGCCGCCGCGGCCTCCCCGGCCTGGGCCAGCGTGGCGCCCGCCGGCAGGCGGCGCAGCCGGGCGTTCTCCGCCAGCACCCGCACGTCGTCGGCCGGCAGCCCGCCGAACAGCGCGGTGCCGGCCAGCGCCTGGGCGATCCGCGCGGCGTCGAGGTCGCGCCACGCCCGCGTCGCCGGGTCGCCGGGGCTGCGCTCGCCCTTCGGCCAGGCCGGGCGCAGCCCGGCGGCGCCGAGGTGCTCCAGCACCTTCTGCAGCACCAGGCTGCGGGCGCGGAAGCGCTTCTCGACGGGCGTGTCGAAGAAGATGCCGTACTCGACGCCGTCCAGCGTCACCGCGCGCACCCGGATGTAGGGGGCGCCGGCGCCCGGGACGACGAAGGTGCCCCAGGCCTCCAGCGCCGCCGCCTCGAGGATGCGCAGCGCGCGCTCGGTCGGGACGCCGTGGTCGAGGACGACGCTGGTCATGAACTCGATGAACGGCTCGGGCCGCGAGTGGTTGGTGATGGTGGAGGCGGCAAGCCGGCTGTTCGGCACCACGACGATGTTGCCGAAGTCGTCCTTGATGCGGGTGCTGCGCCAGCTGATCTCCTGTACCCGGCCCTCGATGGTGATGTCGCCGGCGCGGTGCAGGCGGATGTGGTCGCCGATGCGGATCGGCCGGTCGAGGTTGAGGGCGAGGCCGGAGCAGATGTCGAGCAGCGGCTCGCGGATCGCCATGCCGAGCACGACGCCCAGAACGCCGGACGCCGCCCACAGCACCGTCAGGTCCTGCTTGAACACGTAGCCGGCGATGGCGGCGAAGGCGATGCCGAACACCACCATGCCGGAGAGCTGGACCAGCAGCCGCGGCACCGGCTCGCCCAGCGCCGAGCTGACCAACCCCTCCAGCACCACCACCTGCACCAGCCGGTGCACGAACAGCGCGGCGAACAGGATCAGCCCGATGCTGAGCGCGTAGCCCAGCACCCGGTAGACCACGGCCAGCGCCTCGGCGCCCGCGTCCTGGTAGGTGGTGCCGGCGAAGTACAGCGCCCCGCCGAGGACCAGACAGCCGGCGAGCGGCGTCAGGAGCTTGCCGAGTTTTCGAGCGTAAGGGGCTGCCATTGGGCGCGCGGCTCCGTTTGGGCGGACTGGGTGAGGACGAAGCGGCCGACCTGCTCGCGGGCCCGATGGACCATGCGGGCCAGCTCCTCCATGGTGGCGCTGATCTCCTCGGCGGCGGCGGCGTTGGCCTGACTGCCCTGGCGCAGCGCCGATACCCGCTCGTGCAGGTCCTTCACCGCCGCCGACTGCTGGGTGATGGCGGCGGACATCGCCTGCACGGTGGCGCCGCTGTCGTGCGCCGCCTCGGCGATGCGCTCGATGGCGGTGCGCGCCTCGGCGGTGGTGCCGACGCCCTCGCGCACGACCTGGGCGGATTCGGCGATGATCTGCTCGATGTCGTGGGCGGCGAGCGCGGCCTCCTCGGCCAGCCGGCCGATCTGCTGGGCGACGATGGCGAAGCCCATGCCCTCCTCGCCGGCCCGCGCCGCCTCGATGCCGGCGTTCAGCGACAGGATGTGCGTCTTGTCGGAGATGCGGGTGATCTTGCCGGTGATCTGCTCGATCCGGCCGTGCGTGGCGGCGATGCGCTCCACCGATTCGGCGAGGCGGACGAGGCGGGCGCGCCCCTCGTCGGCGAAGGCGGTGGTGCGCGCTGCCAGTTCGCTGCCGCGCGTGGCGCTGCCGGCGATGGTGTCGACCGAGGCGGCGGTCTCGCCGATGCTGATGGCGACGCCGTTCAGCGTGGTCAGCGAGCGCGACGATTCCTCCGCGACCTGCCGGGCCGCGGCGGAGGTCTGGGTGATGGCGACGGCGATCTGCTGGGTGTCCTCGGCGACCGAGCCGATCAGGCCGCGCAGCTGCTCGATGGCCTGGTTGATGTGGCCCTTCAGCACCGCGAAGTCGCCCTGGTAGCTGCCGCCGACGGCGCGCGTCAGGTTGCCCTGCGCCATGGCCGCGGTCACCGAGCCCAGCTCGTGCAGCAGGCTGACCAGCGCGTCGAGGCTGCGGTTCATGTTGGCCTTCAGCGCGCGCAGGTCGCCCTCGTAGGCGCCCTCCATGCGACCGCGCAGGTCGCCGGCGGCGAGCAGCTGCATGACCTCCACCACCTCGAACAGCGGGCGGGTCAGGCCCTCGATCAACTCGTTCATGCCCTTGACCAGCACGGCGTACTCGCCGGTGTGGCCGATCGGCTCGGCGCGCGTGGACAGCGCGCCGGCGTGCGCGGCGTCCACCAGCTCGCCCAGGTCGGTGGCCAGCGCCCGCACCGCCATGCCGGTGGCCTCCACCGCGCGGGCCATGCGGCCGAGGTCGTCGGTGCGGTCGGTGGCGGCCTCGATGTGCGAGAAGTCTCCGGCGGCCAGTTGGGTCAGCGTGCCGGTCATGGTCGCGACCGGCTGGCCGATGCCGCGGTCCACCCCCCACAGGCAGGCGCCGCCGAACAGCAGCACCACGGCCATGCCGCCGAGGATCATCATCCGGCTGTCGCCGATCAGCGTGGCCGAAGCGCGGTTGGCCTCCGTGGCGTGCGCGGCGGCGAGGCGGACCAGCTCCTCCAGGTCGGTGGAGAACGCCTGGAAGAGGGCGCCGGTCTCCCGCAGCAGCGCCGTCGCCCCGGTGGTCTCGTTGCGGCGCGACAGGTCGAGCATCCTGGCGCTGCTCGCCAGATAGGTGGTGTAGTCGCGCGCGAAGGCGTCGTAGAAGCGGCGCTCCTCCGGCGTGTCGACGAGCGGCTCGTACCGTTTGCGCCAGTGGGCGATGTCGTCCTTCAGGCGGGCCATGGTCTGCTCGAGCGCCTGCATGTCGCCATCGTCGTGGCTCAGCACGTGCATCATCTCGGCGGAGCGGTAGTCGCTGGAGGCGACGTCGATGGCGTAGGTCGCCTGGATGCCGAGCAGCACGTCCTTGGCGACCAGATCGCTGTCCGCCGACACCGCCGACAGCACCTGCAGGACGCCGACGCCGAAGGCGACGAAGAGCCCTATCAGGATCCCGAAGGCCAGCCGGAGCTTGGTTTTGATGGTCATGGTCGGCAACTCAAACGGGAGGGGCGGGGTCCGCCCAGCCGAGGCGGGCGGCGGCGAGCGGCCGTCGCAGGTGCCTGGGCACCGCGGCGGGGGAGGGAAGGTCGCGGCGCAGGCGGAACAGCCAGCCGGTCTCGTCGCGCCCGGCGGCCTCGAACGCCAGCGCGGCGGCGGGCGGCAGCGGCGCCACCGGCTGCCAGGACACGGGCGGCGACAGCGCCAGCACGCGGTCCACCGACAGCAGCAGCGGGGCGCCGTCGGCGGCGCGGACGCTCACCAGAGCACCGATCCGCGCCTCGGACCGCCGGCCGAGTGCGACGGCCATGTCGAAGACCGGGACGAGGCCCGGCGCCGGCCGGCGCGCCGGGGTGACGGCGGAGTCGAGGATGCGGTCCACGAGCGCGAGCGGTAACGCCAGCCGCAGGTCGCCGGCCTGGACGGTGAGCACGGCGTCCGCGGCGGATGGCGCGTCCCTTGCGGGCTCGGCGTCCGGCGCCGGCGGCGGCGCGCGGTCGTCGAGGATCGGGTCGAGCACCGGCACCGGGTCGGCGTCCGGACGGTTCAGCCAGCGCTGCGGCCGGCCGTCGGGCAGCGTCACCGCGGCGATGCTGCGCGGGTCGCAGGGCTCCAGCCCGACGACGCGGTCGACCAGCAGCGCGCTCTCCTGGCCGTCGCCGCGCAGCACCACCGCCCAGCGCGGGTCTCCGGCCGCGCCGGGGACGGTCGGCAGGACCTCGGCGAGGCGGCGGGCGGGCAGCAGGTCGCCGTCCACCCGCACCAGCGCGTCGCCGCCGCGCAGGGGCTGCACCGCCGACACCACGCCGACGCGGCCGACGCGCTCGACCGGCAGCGCCGCGGTGGTGCCGGCGCCAGCGACCAGGAGGAACGGCACGCGCCGCGCCGGAGCGGCGGCCTGGACGGGACGGAGACTCGGCGTGCGGCCGGCGGCCGGCGGCGGCGCCCACGGGGCGATGTCGGCCAGCAGGTCGGCCAGCGGCGGAGCGTCGTCGGCGCCGCGGCCCACCGCCTCGACGCGCAGGGCCAGTCCGCCCGTGCCGGAGGCGACCACCACCAGGGCGCCGCCGGCGCTGCCGGGCGCGAGGTCGAGCACCGTGAAGACGCGCCCCTCGATTCCCGAAAGGCCGGCAATGGGGGACGGGGCGTGCGGGATGGGGGAGAGTTCGGCCGGCGGCTCGGCGATGCACAGCACGTCGGCGGCGGGAACCGACCACCGCCGGCCACCCGCCTGGAGGGACAGGCGGTCCGGCTCCGCGGCGCACCCGGGAGTTGCCGGTGCGCGGAGGGGCGGGGCGGTGTTCGGCACAGTGCTCCCTGCGGCGTTCCTCCCCCGAGTCCCGAACGGACGGGGTAGCCCGAACGACTTTACCTTCGTTTCTCAGGGAGTTGAAGTCACGCGTGCGTGTGCGCCTCCACATGTCACCGGCGTTCCGTAGCGCCGTGGTGCGGGGCTGCGGGGATGGCTGTGGAAACGCATCATTGTCCCACGGTGTCTTCTTGACTTTGACCGTTCGGGTTACTCTTAATGTGCCGTCTTCTTCCCGCCCTGGGTGCGGTCGCACGCATGGCCGGGTGGTGGCGACCGTCGTCTCTGCCGTCTCAAAGTTCATGGATCCGCAATGGCCGATACCGAAGACCCGCGTCGCAGGTTTGCCGACCTCGTCAAGCTCAACGGCCTGACGAGCAAGTTCATCGACCGCGAGACCGAGCGCCGCGTCCTGGAGGAAGGGGTCACCCGCTTCAACCTGACGCTCGACGAGGCGCGCGGCATGATGCGCTCGGTCGCGGAAGACAACGACTATGTCTTCGAGACCGAGACCGGCCGGCGCATCCGCCAGGTGCTGGACAAGCACGCCGGCAAGAAGGGCAAGGTCAGCAAGAAGCAGTTCGAGCAGACGGCCGAGATCCTGCGCGACTTCTCGAACGGCGCGATCGGCGAGGCCGAGGCCCGCCGGCACGTCAAGCGCATCATGATCGAGAACGGCTGGAAGCCGCGCCGCGCCGGCCTGCTGCCGACCCAGCGCTGGTACAAGAGCGTCGAAGTCTGAAGGGGGGCGCAGGCGCGCCTTCCACCGGCTTGCGGGCGGTGAGCGATGGACGTTCTTGAGCTGCTCTCTTCCGCCGCGTCCTTCGCCGTCGGCCCGCTGCTGATCATCGTTCCGCTGCTGACGTACCGCTGGGTGACGGACACCGCCGCCCACTGGGACCTGTACGGCGGCTTCCGCGAGGACAACGCCACGCTGGCGGGCCTGCTGCTGGGCATCTGCCTGGTGGCGGTGACGCCGCTGCCCGGCCAGCCACTCACCTTCGATTCCGTCTTCAACCGCGGCGGCCCCTGGGACTTGCATCTGGAGGCGTTCGGCTCCCTGGTCCTCGACCGGATGGAGGTGGCGCCCGGCCTGCTGCTCGACCGTCTGGCGCTGGACGACGAGCGGCTGAACCTGACGCTTGGCCTCGCCATGGCCGCGGCGCTGCTGATCGGCCGCGCCGCCGTCGGCATCGCCCGGCAGGGCTGGTGGCATTCGGTGGCGACCATCGCCATGGACCTGACCGTCGCCACGATGACCGCCGCGCTGACGCTGTACGCGGTGATCCTCGGGCTGTGGCTGTGCAACCGGCTGAACTTCTGGCTGTTCCTGGTCGGCCTCGTGATGATCCAGGAATACCGCTACAACATGCTCGGCCTGTTCCCGCGGCACCGCCACTTCCGCCTGCCGCGCGCCCGCCTGCCGCAGGAGATCGCCTTCCCGACGCTGAAGCGGCGACGTTAGGACCCATCACCGCTTCTCTCACCGTCATCCCCGTGAAAGCGCACGGCTGTCCGGGGAATGAGTCGCTATGTCGCGGGCGCATGCCTGACGCCGCCGTGGTTTGGCGGGTACTTTCTGGTTGTCGAGACTCAGAAAGGCGCCAAGCATGCAGTATCGCGATAGCATTTTCGGCACGCTGCTGAAAGCGATTGATCGTCGGGCGTTTGCCGGGTCGGTCGAGCGCCATGACGGCGACCGCTACGTCAAGAACTTCAGCGCGTGGGACCATCTGGTGGTGCTGCTGTATGCCCAGCTTGGCGGCACCGCCAGCCTGCGCGCCGTGGAAGCGGGCTGGAACGCCCATGCCCATCACCACTATCACCTCGGCTGTGGTCCGGTGCGCCGTTCGACGCTGTCCGACGCCGGCCAGCGCCGCCCCGCCGCCATCTTCGCCGAAACCTTCGGTCAGCTCAGCCATCAAGCGGACCGGCGCTTCAAGCGCGACGGCGCGGCGATGGTGCGGCTGATCGACTCCTCGCCCATCGAACTGGGCAAGCTGTGCGCCTGGGCCGACTGGAATGGACGCACCTGTGGGCTGAAACTGCACGTCGTCTACGATCCCGCCACCGATCATCCCCGCCAGATCGCCATCACCCCGGCCACCGTCAACGACATCACGCTTGGCCGCGCACTGCCCAGCGAGCCCGGCGCCACCTATGTCTTCGACAAGGGCTACTGCGATTATGCGTGGTGGACCCGGCTCGATGCGGCCGGCTGCCGCTTCGTCACGCGCTCCAAGAGCAATGTCCGCTTCACCGTCGAGAGCGTGACGGCCGTGCCCCTGGAGATGGGCGACGGCTTCCTGGTGCTCGACGACGCCATCGTCCGCCTCGCCGGCCAAGGCCGCGCCCGCCTGCCGATCCGGCTGCGCCGGGTCCGTGTGCGCACCGCCGACGCCCGTGTGCTGAGCGTGATTTCCAATGACTTGGAACGCCCCGCCACCGCCATCGCCAGCCTCTACAAGACGCGCTGGCAGATCGAACTGCTGTTCCGCTGGATCAAGCAGAACCTCAAGATCCGCAGCTTCCTGGGCCGCTCGGAAGCCGCCATCCGCCTGCAGATCCTGGCCGCGATGATCGCATTCCTGTTGCTGCGCCTCGCGGCGCGACATGCCCGCTCGCTCATCCCGCCGATCCGTTTCGCCGGCCTCGTGCGCGACTGCCTGTTCACCAGGAAGTCCTTGAACGCCATCGACAGGCCGCCGGAAACCTACACCCCAACGCCGCACTCCGACCCAAATCAGTTCACTCTCGCCTTCGCATGATTTCCCCGGACAGTCGTGCGTGAAAGCGGGGATCCAGCGCTCGCGTCCGCGAGCCGTATGATTCATGTCGCCCCTGCCGGGGCTCTCTCTGGATCCCCGCCTTCGCGGGGATGACGGAGAAAACAAAGCAAATCAAAAGCTCAAGGCGGCGGGTAGATGACCTGCGAGGTGCCGAGGACGCGGCGCTTGAAGTGCGCCCAGCACAGGCCGGAGGCCAGCGTCACCGAGGCGATGGTCAGCATCAGGTAGCCGGTCCAGAACGGCGCCTGCTCGTCGAACACGCCGTAGTGGCGCAGCACCATGTAGCCGGTCAGCAGGATCGCCGCCGAGATGCCGACCCCCAGCACGCCCAGCGCCAGCCACGCGATGCGCAGGTAGACGACGTACACCACGAACAGCGCCACGCCGACCACCACCTTGAGCGAGAGGCGGGTGCCGTCGTCCTGCGACAGCCAGGCGACGTAGGAATAGCCCGCCGGGTTCCAGGTTCCGAACAGCAGCAGGAAACAGCCGAGCAGGCGGACGACGTATCCGTAGAATTTCACGGCGCGGGATCCTCAGCCGGCGCTCATGGCGGGATGACGTTCTGCGAATCGACCTGCCCGGACAGCCGGTAGCGCACCAGCGACCACAGGAAGCCCAGGCCCAGCACCACCGTGACGCCGGACAGCAGGGTCAGCGTGACGGTGGTCGGGTCGTTGAGGTCGAGCAGATCGTGATCCCACAGGGTCCACACCGCGGTGAGATAGCTGATCACCACCATCGACACGCCGATCAGCTTCATCGACCGCCACGTCGCCAGGATGTGCGTGTAGAGCAGGAAGACGATGAGGGTGCCGGCGAACAGCTTCAGCGTCCAGTCCCCGGCATCCTCCATGCGGATCCAGTGCCAGTAGGAGTATCCGGACGGGTTGTAGGTCCCGAACACCGTCAACAGCGTGAGCAGCATCCGGACGATGAAACCCGCGGTCGTCATCATGATGAGGGCCTGCGGCGGCAATGGAAACGCGCTGGCGGCCATTCTAACGGGTCGCCCCGGCGCGGGCCACAACTCTCGCCGTGACCGTTGCGCGACGAAGTCACTTTACAATCCGCCACCGGACACGCTGTTATCGTCGCCGCGGCGAGGCTGGGGGTGGTCGGGTTCAGTGCGCTCCATGAATGTCATGTTCGGGCGGCCGGTGGCGATGGCCGCCAGCATCGGCCTGTCGCTGCTGTTCCTGTCCGCGGGCTGGGCGACATTGCCGACGCGCAACCCGCCGCCCACCTGGGTCTATCGGCTGCCGGACGCGGGCTCCGTTCCCGCGGTGGACGCGATTCCCGTCTTCATCATGCGCGCCGACCGCTCGACGCTGCGCGCCGGGCAGGCCAACGTCAAGGCCGACGGCCGCATCGACGTCACCCTCTACGACCCCTCCGACCCGCGGCTGATCGACGGCAGCGAGGGGCTGCTGTTCAACGCCGACCTGCGCGTGCTGTGGCTGATGGCCTCGGACGACGAGCGGGCCCAGCTGCAGCGCGGCCTGGAGAAGCTCGGCGGCGGTCTGCGCGACGCGGTGGACGCGGTGCTGCGCTCGCCCGAGTTCAACGAGGACTACCGCGGCGCGCTGACCGAGATCGGCCGCGAGACCATCGAGGCGGCCTGGCACGACCCGCGCACCAAGGCGGCCTACGACGAGCTGCTGCGCAGCGCCGAGCCGGTGCTGCGCGAGGCGGTGGGGCGCGACCTCAAGGCCATCGTGCTGAAGCGGGCCGAGCCGCTGCTGTGGGAGATGGTGTCGGCCAACGTCGGCTCGCTGTTCAGCGTCTTCAACGCGCACCAGTGGGACCTGACGCCGGTGGAGCAGGCGATGGACGCCATCCAGCGCGACGTGCGCGAGCGCGCGCTGATCGAGAAGACCGCCCAGCGCATCCTCGACAGCTGGCAGGCCAAGGACTTCCTGCGCGTCTTCGCCGGCAACGTGGTGGACGCGGTGGCGCGCGACACCCGGCTGAAGGACGTGCTGGCCCGGCTGCTCACCGACCAGCGCCTCGGCCCCTACCTGAGCGCCGCGTCGCAGCCGGCCGGCGAGCTGGCGCGGATGACGCCGCAGGTGCTGTTCGGCGTGCACCCGCAGTCCGACCTCAACGCGCTGGCCGCCTACACCTTCCGCGGCTTCGTCACCGGGCGGCCGGGTCCGCTGATCATCCTGATGAACGCCCAACGGCGCGAGGAGATCCTTGCGCTCGACCGGCAGTCGCCCCGGCCCCTCCTGCACGGCACGGCCCAATGACCGCGACCTCCACTTCGCTCGACATCGCCGGGCTGACCATCCACCGGCCGAGCGGCGCGCTGCTGGTGCGCGACGCCACCTTCACCATCGGGCCCAGCGAGGTGGTGCTGCTGGTCGGCCCCAGCGGCTGCGGCAAGTCCACCATCGTCAAGCTGCTGGGCGGCCTGCTGGACACCGGGCGCGAGGGCTGGACGGTGGCCGGCCGGCTGGGCTGCGGCGGCCGCTCCATCGACCTGGGGCAGGAGCGCAGCCACGTCGGCGGCATCGTCTTCCAGGACCACGCGCTGTTCAACGACCTGAGCGCGCTCGAGAACCTGCGCATCGCCGCGGATCATGCCGGCGTTCCGCCGGATCCGGAGCTGGTGTCCGGCGCCACCGCGCTGCTGGGCGACATCGAGCCGCGCAAGACCATCGCGTCGTGCAGCGGCGGCCAGCGACAGCGCCTCGCCATCGCGCGCACGCTGCTGGCCGACCGGCCGGTGCTGCTGTTCGACGAGCCGAACTCCGGCCTCGACGTCAACATGGCGCGCCGGCTGGGCGAGCTGATCCGCGACCTCTGCCAGTCGATGGGCAAGCCGGCGCTGGTGGTGGCGCACCACGTCAAGGACCTGCTGCCGGTCGCCGACCGCGTGCTGCTGTTCGACACCCGCTCGCGCCGGTTGGTCGAGGTGCCGCGCGACGCCGACATCATCGAGGCCGAGCTGCTGAGGCTCGACGCCGACGGCGGCACTGCCACCGCCACCGCCACCGGCACAGCGCCGGTTCCGGCGGCGGGGCCCGTCCAGGCCGCCCAGCCGCGCCGCAACCCGTGGCCGGCGGCGATCGGCCACCGTTCGAAGCTCTACTGGTTCGGCCGCTACATGGCCGAGTATTTCTGGGAGCTGTGCGTCTCGCCGCTGATGCTGGTCTACATGGGGGCGGGGGCGCTGATCATGGGCTTCGTGTCCATGTGGTTCGGCTTCCACTACAACTCGTTCGGCGGCTACCTGAAGTCGCTGCTGCACGACGAGACGCTGGTGGGGCTGGGCCTCGTGCAGGGGACGGTGGCGGTGCCGCTGATCAGCTCCATCCTGTTCGTCGCCCGCAACAACGCCATCATCGCCGCCGACATCGGCAACCGCGTGCTGTCCTCGCAGTTCAAGGCGATGGAGAACCTGCGCATCGAGGCGCGCACCTACATCTTCTCGGCGATCCTCATCAACATGGTGGTGGGGGCGCTGATGCTGCTGGTGCTGTCGCTGGGGGTGGCGAGCTGGAGCTCCATGCAGACCTGGCACCTGCAGTTCCCGCAGCAGAACTTCGAGCTGTGGCGCGGCCAGTTCTTCCAGAAGCTGATCCTCGAGGGCTACCGCCCGACGCCCAGCATGGCCTGGGTGCTGCTGAAGGTGGCGCTGAGCGCCGCGCTGGCCGGGGCCGCCGCCATCGTCATCGGCGGCGGGCGCAAGGAGTCGGTGCTGGAGATCAACTCGGCCATCGCGCGGTCGATCATCGTCGGGGTGACGCTGACCCTGCTGGTGCACGCTGTGATTTCGGTGCTCACGCTGTAGGCCGGACGGCGAGGCTTACCTCTTTCGCGGTGCGCGATCGCGGTGCGTGCAGTATAGTGCGCTTAATCAACGAACTGGTATCCGAGGGGCCGATGAGCAGCGAGCAGGACAGCAGCAAGACCGAGACGCCGCCCTCCAACGACGTGCGCGCCAACGACGTCTACGTGGATCCGCCCGCCCCGCCGCCCGCCCCGCCGCGCAACGGCAACAGAACGGCGCTGCTGCTGGCCTCGGCCGCGGTGGTGCTGGCGCTGGGCGCGCCGTACTGGTCCACGCCGCTGTACCGCGCCCTGCACCTGCGCACGCCCGGCATGGAGTGGCAGGCCCGGCAGGAGGTCGAGAACGGCCGCCAGGCCCAGTCGCTGGCCGAGCTGGACCGCCGCCTCGCCGAGCTCGCCGGGGTGGTCGCCAAGGCCAACGACCAGGCCGCCGGCGTCAAGGCGATGCAAGCCGCGCTGGAAGCGCAGACCCGCGCGCTGGCGCAGCTGCAGCTGCGCGCCGTGCTGCGCCGCCCGGTGCCCTTCGAGGCCGAGCTGAAGGCGGTGCGCGCCTTCGGCGGCAAGGGCGACGACCTGGAGCCGCTGCTGGCCGCCATCGAGCCCTACGCCAGCACGGGCATCCCGCTGGATTCGCAGCTGCGCCGCGAGTTCTCGTCGGTGTCCGACGCGGTGGCGCGCACCGAGGCGCGGCCGTCGATGATGCACTGGCTGACCAACGTCACCGGCATCAACACCCTGACCAACCTGGTCGCCTGGTCGGCCGAGCCGCCGGCGCCCGAGGGGCCGCAGCCCGACCGTCCCGCCGACATCGTCGAACGGGCGCAGGGCAAGCTGTACGATGGCGACCTGCGCGGCGCGGCGGAGGAGCTGGCCAAGCTGGAGGGGGACGCCGCGGGTGCTGCGCGCGTCTGGCTCGGCGAGGCGAAGGCCCGTCTGGCCGCCAACCAGGCGGTGGACCGCATCGCCGAACACGTCGCCAACGTCGCGAGCAAGCAGGCGAAGTAGGCGGCCGTTCGCCCCCTCCCTAACCCTCCCCCGCTTGCGCGGGAGAGGGAACTCCGCTGCTCTGCCCCTCCACCGCAAAGCGGGGGAGGGCAGGGAGGGGGCTTGTTCCTTACGTCCGCTGCGGCGCGTTCATGTCCGGCTGCCCCTTAGCGCCCCAGCCGGGGATCCAGCCGAGCAGCCAGTCGCGCAGCGAGGCGTAGGTGGTGTACAGCCAGCTCTGGGCGCTGTCGGCCGCCGGGCCGGCCTTGCTGGTCCAGCCCTTCGCCCAGTCGATCAGCGGCTGCACCGAGCTTTCCACCGATTCGATCTTGTCGCCGAGGCGGCCGAACTCGGCCTTCTGCTCGGCGATCTGCTGCGCGATCTGCTCCTGCAGCCGGGTCATGCGCTCGGCGAGGCCGGGGCCCTCCGGCGCGGGCGCCGGCTTCGGTTCGGCGGCCTCCGCGGTCTCCTCGGCGACGCGCTTCTGCTCGCGTTCCAGCAGGCCCTTCACCGCGGCGGACAGGTTTTCCAGTTCCTTGGCGCTGGGCATCTGCCGGTTGATCTCGGCCAGCGCGCCTTCGATCTTCGTCAGCTGCTCCTTGACCGCCGCGTCGTCCGCCGGGACCGCCGGAGCCGGGGCGACCGCCGCCTGGACCGGCGCCTGGACCTGCACCGGGGCCGGCGGCGCCCGCAGCAGGTCGGCGGCGACGAAGCCGGGGGTACCGTTGTCCTGCACCACCGCGTACCAGGGGGAGCCCGCGACCTTGCCGGTGACGCGCACCGTGGCCCCCGATTCGACCTGGCCGACGCGCGGAGCCTGGGCGCTGGGCTGCTGGCGGACGTTGACGCGGGCGGTGGCGACGTAGGCGCCCTCCAGCGGTTCGAGGCGCGGTCCCTGCGGCGCGGCCGTCTGGGCGGTCGCGGCGGCGGCGATCACCAGCAGGACGGCGCCGGCCAGCGGGGCGGTCGCGGAGCCGCGGGCGCGGCGGAGCAGGGCGTCGAAGGTCATCGGCGGAACCAATCCAGATCGTGAGGCGGCCAGATCGTGAGGCGGGCCGCGCACCCGGCCGGAACTGTGCCTCAACTGCCGCGTGCCCAACAAGCGACCTTTTCCGTTCGGGGTATCCGGTGGTGCCGTGACGTCCCCGGCGGTACGCCGCCATGCCGTCCCGCCGCACCGGATGCGCCGTCGACGCGCCCCGTTGCCGTGCCAAATCAAGGATCCAGTATCGGTCTTTTCGGGAGATCGCCGATGGGCACGGCAAGGATCCGGCGGAACTGGAGCAGGCGCGCCGCGGCGGCGGCGGTGGCGGGCGCCCTGCTGGCGGGCGCGGTGCCGGCGCCCGCCCTGGCTGCGGCCGGCAGCGGGGCGGGGGCCGGCGCCGGCGGCCCGTTCCCATGGTCGATGGCGCCGGAGCTGACCAACCCCTCCGCCGATCCGACGGTGGCGCAACGGCAGGCGCTGGGCTGCACGCTGGTCGGGCTGGGCGTCACCGGCGTGGCGGTGGCGTCGGGCGCGTTGGCCTCGGCCGGCTCGGGCGGGCCTGGCGCGGTGGCGGTCAGCGCGATGGTGGGCGAGATCGTCACATATTTCGGCACCGGCTGCTCGATCGGCGCCTTCCTGGCCGGGCTGTTCTCGATGGGGCCGCCGGCGACGGCCGTGGTGGCGGAGGTCGGCGAGTAGGCCGGGTTGGCGGGGTCGATCCTTCGATGTTAGCATGGCTCCGGTCACGCTTCGCCCGGAGGTACTCATCCATGCGCACGCTTACCCTGCTGGTGCTCGCCGCGTTCCTGGCCATCGCTCCGCTGAGCGCCCGAGCCCAGACGGCGCCGGCTCCCGCTCCCGTTCCGGCTCCGGGCGCGCCGCCCGCGGCGTCCTCGACCATCTTCGGCCTGCCGCCGAACCAGGCGCTGGCGATTGGCGTCGGCGTGCTCGCCGGCGGCGTCGGCATGAGCGTGCTGACCAACGGGCCGTTCGCGACCGTCGTCGGCGGCTTGGCCGGCGCGCTGATCGGCAACTGGTGGTACGCAACCCGCCCGATGGTCGATTCGCGCGGCCTGCCGATGCGCCAGCAGCTCTCGGCGGTCGAGTAAGCCCCTGGATCAGCCCTGTGCGCGCTTGAACGCGATGGCGGTGAGCGCGCGCAGGGCCTGATCGGCGAGCAGCCGGCGGTTGGCCTCGGCGAGCCACGTCTGCAGGCCCGGCGTCACCGGCGCATCGAGCCCGCGCAGCTTCCACACCGCGCTGTCCAGCAGCCCGTTGCGCAGGTCGCGGGC
This sequence comes from Azospirillum sp., assembly GCF_050789165.1. Taxonomy (NCBI): domain Bacteria; kingdom Pseudomonadati; phylum Pseudomonadota; class Alphaproteobacteria; order Rhodospirillales; family Azospirillaceae; genus Azospirillum; species Azospirillum sp. The sequence continues at coordinate 15,376 of NZ_JBOZRT010000034.1, read as the reverse complement.
GATCGCGTCGGCCTTCTGGCCGAGCGTTTCGGCGCGGCTCGACCACGGCTGCGACCAGAACAGCACCGACGACGCCTTCGCGTACCACGTTGCGGTGGCCGCCCGCTCCGATTCGACGATGGCGGCAAGCAGCGGCTTCAGCGTCTGCTGCAGGCGCGGCAGGTTCGACACCCCCTCGCCCGCCACCGAGGCCAGGACCTCGACCGCGGCGCGCGTCTCCGCGTCGCCGTTCACCAGGGTCGCCAGGGTCTTCGCCTCGGCGTCGAAGGGCTCCGACATCTCCAGCGCCAGCCGAACGCGCGACACCAGCGCCAGCAGGATCGCGGCGCTGTTGCGGGACGCCAGGGCGGCGCTGCGCTGGTCCACCTCGCCGACCCGGCGGTCGGCGGCGGCGAGCCGCTCGTCGATCGCCGCCGTTTGCGTGGCGAGCGCGTCCGCGCCCTCCTTGCGGGCGGCGGCAAGACCCTGGTCGAGCCCGTCGGCGCGCTGCGCCAGCGCGGCGCCGGCCTGTTCGGCGGCGTCGAGGCGGGCGGTCAGTTCGGCCTTCAGATCGCTCTGCGCCTTGGCGGTGGCCGCCGCTGCCGCCGCGGTGTCGCCGAGGCGCGGCTCCAGCGTGTCGAGTCGCGCCCCCAGCGCGGCGAACCGGCCCTCCAGTTCCGCCAGCTTGCGCGCCTCGGGCGAGGGCCCGGCGTCGGGCAGCGGCTTGCCGAGCGCCGCGGTCAACGCCTTCAGCGTCGCCGGGTCGGCGGCCGGGCCGCCGGCCTGTCCCAGCGCCTGGGCCAGCGCGGCGACACGCTGGTCGAAGGCGGCGAGCTCGATCTGCACCGCGTCCCTGGGCTTCGGCGCCGCGGTGCCGGTCAGGATGCCGATCAGCTCGTGCTCGCCGAAGCGGGCGGTGAGCTGCTCCGCCAGATAGGGCCGAAGGCTCGGCCCGGCGATCGACGCTCCGGCCCCGGCCAGCGCCACCAGCGCCGCGAAGGTCGCCCAGCCACTGCCGCGGGCGCGCGGCGCATGCACGGGCGCCGCAGCCGGCGGATCGGAGAGGGGCGAGGGCGCGCGCAGCGGCGTTGCGCGCGTGGCGGATTCAGGGGAAGCCGACTCGACGGAAGAGGATCCGGCCTCGGTGGTGGTGGGCTTGTCGGCCTCGGGCACGGCATCGGTCTTCGGGTCGGTCATCGGCGGGTCTCCGGCGCAACGGGTGGGCGGTCCTATTTGCGGGGCAAGGCCGCTGCGAAATCAAGGGCAAAGGGAACGACACCGCACGCCGCGCGCGATTGACACACCATCGTCGGCAGCCAGTAACGGCTGGTAGGACCATTTGGGTGCGCCGCGACGAAATGGCGTATGACCTTCGCTCCGCGATCCGGGGAAAGGCTTGGGGCCGCCGACCCGCAACTTGCTGGCGTCATTGCTATAAGCCTTTCTTATCTACCCACTCTGGGGTACGTTAGAGGGATTATGGGAGCTAAGATTATCGCCATAGGAAACCTTAAAGGCGGGACCGGCAAGAGCACTCTTGCCGTCAATCTGGCGTGCGCGCTCGGCAGCGCGGCGAAGGCCAGGGCCGTCCTTGTGGATGCCGACTCCCAGGGCACCGCCATGGAATGGGCGGCGCGCGGGCGCCTGCCGGTCGCGGTCGAGGCCATGCCGTTCGAGCCTGAGGCCAACGGCGACGGGGCGTGGCTGAAGGCGCTCAACGGGCTGGCTGCCCAGAACGATTTCGTGGTGGTGGACCTGCCGCCGCACCTCGGCACCTCGATCGTCCTGGCGCTGGTCGCCGCGGACCTGTTCGTCGTGCCGGTGACGCCGAGCGGCGCCGACATCAAGGCCACCACCAAGGCCATCGACCTGCTGCGCCAAGCGCGCGGCGTGCGCGGCAACGGCAAGCCCGGCTGCCTGCTGGTGCCCTCGCGCGTCGACCGGCGCACCGCCGCCGGCAAGGAGATCGAAGCCGTCCTGCACGATTTCGGCGAGCCCGTGGCGCCCGCCGTCGGGCAGCGCTCGGCGCACGTGGACGCCTTCACCGCCGGCGAATGGATCGGCACCTACGCACCGCGCACCAGCGCGCACGACGAAATCCAGACCCTCACCGCCATCATCAGGAGGTCCAAAGCATGACCACCCGTAAGCGCCCCTCGCTTCGCGACAATATGCCCGAGGGTGCCCCCGAGGGCGGTGACGAGACCGCGCGGCAGCTGGAACAGGCCGCCGAGCTGGAGCAGGTGCGCCGGGCCGAAGCGGCGCCGGAGGCCTCCAAGGCGGCGCCGAAGTCCGCGTTCGAGGAGGCGCCCTCGCCGGTGGCGGCCCTGGCCCACGCCTACATGCACGGCTCGGCCGGCGCGCCGGCGAAGGCGTCGGGCCGCGGGCTGGGCGCGGTGGCGGCGGTCCTCGGCCTCTCGGCGGTGGGCCTCGCCGGCGTCGCGGGCGTGCTGGGGTACAAGGACTTCAAGGAGGGCCGCGCCGCCGTGGCGGCGGCTTCGGCCCCGGCCCCCACGGTGCTCGCTGCGGCGGCGCCCGCCACGCCGGCGCCGCCGGTGTCCGGCACGGCTCCGGCCGCCGCGCCGGCCAAGGGCGGGGCGGCGACGCCCGCGACCGCTCCGGTGACCGCCGCCCCGGCGCCCGCGCCCGCGCAGGCGGTCGAGGCGCAGGGCCGCACCGGCGCGCTGGAGAACCTCGGCTCCGTCTTCTCCGGCGGCCTGACCGAACGGGTCGGCGCGGTGGAGAAGCAGGTGGCGCAGATCTCCGGCAGCGCGCAGGTGGTCGGCATCCTGGCCGCCCGCCAGCTGCGCGGCGCGCTCGCCGATTCCGCGCCGTTCCAGAGCGAGCTGGCGCTGGCCCGGCTGGCCGGCGTCGCCACCGGCGACCTCGGTCCGGCGCTCGACCGCGTGGCGCCGCGCGCCGCCGAGGGCATTCCGACCCGCGGCGAGCTGAACGCCCGTTTCGCGGCGCTGGTCCCCGCCGCGCTGAACGCCGAGCTGGGCGCCGCCGGCGCCGGCAACGGCATCGGCGCCGTCGGTCAGACCATGTGGGGCTGGGTGACCGGCGTGGCCGGCGTGCTGCGCCTGACCTCCGCGCAGACGGGCGAGGAAGAGGAAGGCAAGTCGGCCGCCGCCCTGGCCCGCGCGGGCATCATGCTGGAGGCGAGCGACCTGTCCGGCGCCATCGAGCGCGTCGCCAGCCTGGAAGGCCCGGCCGCCCAGGCCGCCGCGCCGTGGCTGACCGACGCCCGCGCCCGCGCCGCCGCCGACCAGGCGTCGACTCTGCTGGCCAACCGCGTCACCGAACTGCTGGCCGCCGCCAAGCGCTGAGGCTCATCGGGCAACCTAAAAGGGGGAGGGTGGCATGGATTTCGGTTTGGTTTCGGTGCCGGTGCTGGCGCTGACGGCGCTGTTCGGCTACGCGGTGTTCTTCGATACCAGCGCGGTGGTGTTCCAGGACATCGAGGTGCCGCCCACGGTGCAGCAGCTCGGCTACTCGCCGAAGGTCATGGCGTCGCGCCTCGCCAACGAGGTGCGGGTGATCGACCAGAAGGCGCGGACGGTGAAGGACATCCGCGATTTCGCGCTGCCCGGCGACGAGTCGGCGGTGAACGCGCTGGGCGACTACTTCAAGTTCGGCGAGCCGATCAAGGCGACCCAGCAGCTGCTGGGGCTGGTCCATTACAACTTCACCGGCGACGTGGTGAAGCAGGGCGACGACCTCAAGCTGTCGATCCGCGGCTCCGCGCACGACCGGGAGCAGCCGTTCAACACCGCCGTCGTCGGCAAGGACCCCGAGAAGCTGGTGCACGAGGCGGCGATGGACATCGTCCGCTTCATCGACCCGTACATCGTCGCCTCCTACGCCTACGAGGCGGCGCGCGACGGCGACAAGAACTACACCGCGGCGCTGCGCGAGGTGCGCTATTGCCTCGTCAACATGCCGAGGAAGGAGCTGCACTGGGCCTACAACCTGCACGGCCTGATCCTTGTGCAGCAGGGCAAGCTGGACGAGGCGATGGAGCGTTACAACGCGGCGCTGGCGCTCAAGCCCGACTTCGTGCTGACGGTCTACAACATCGGCAATCTTCTGCTCGAGAAGAAGCAGTACGACCTGGCCATCGCCAAGTACAAGGAAACCCTGAAGATCGACGCCAAGCTGGTCCGCACCCCGCAGTCCTATACGCAGTGGGGCGTGGCGCTGGCGCGCCAGGGGCAGGTCGACGCGGCGATCCCGCTGTTCGAGAAGGCCATCGCCGTCAATCCGATGTACGCCGACGCCTACTACCGGTTGGGTATGGCCTACAAGGAGAAAGGAAAGATTAAGGACGCGCAGGAGATGATCCAGCGCGCGGTCGATCGGGCGCCGGACCGTAAGGACTACGCGGCCGATCTGGCGCCGATGCTGACCAACTGAGGCTCGCAACAGGGGCGGGACAATGAGGACGTCACTCCACTTCGCAACGGCGCTGACGCTGGCGACCGCGCTGACGGCGGCTTCGGCCGCCCACGCCCAGCCCCGGCTGCACGCCCAGGCTCCGACGATCGAGGAGCATTACGCCTCCCCCCTTATCCCGCCCAAGCTGCCGCCGCAGGCGGTGCCGCAGGAGGTGGCCGCGGCCTGGGGCTGCGTCCTTGCGGGCACCGCCGGCACCGTGGCGGCGCTGGGCGCCAACTCCGTCAACCTGCTGAACGTCGTGGCCGGCGGCCTGGTCAATCCGGCGAACCCGGCGGTGCTGTACCTGGGCCTGGCCGGCGTGGTGTTCACGTCGTTCTGCACGCTGGGCCAGCAGCTCACCCCGCTCTACGTCTACTATTTCCGCGGCGAGCCCGACACCGAGATCGACCTGGCCAAGGACGTCCGCCCGCGCATGGCGTCGGCCGCCCGGCCGCTGCCGGCCGAGGACGAGGAGCACGCCTACCCCTGGCAGGCGCCGCGCTGACGCCGGCTGTATGACCTTCTCGCGCATTGCTGCGCGATGTGCTGTCGGGTGTGAACAGAAGGCGCTTGATGGAAGCCATCAAGCGCCTTCTGTGTCAGCGCGCCTGCGGGGCGGTGATCGGGAAATCGAAGAACGTCTGCGGGAACGGCTCGTCGCGCAGCGTGAAGTGCCACCATTCCTCGGGCAGCGGCTTGAAGCCGTGCGTGCCCATCAGCTCGGCCAGCAGCGCGCGGTTGTGGCGCGCCACCACGCCCACCGCCGTGCTGTCGGGGTGCGAGGCCGGGTCGAAGCAGTCGTAGTCCGTGCCGAAGTCCAGCCCGTTGTCGCGGAACCGCTCGGTATAGCCGGCGCGGCAGTCCACCGGCGCGGTCTTCCCGGGCACGTAGGTCTCCGGCGCGCGGGCGTCGGCTGGGACCAGCGTCACGTCCACCGTGCTGCCGCGCGAGTGGCCGGACTTCTCCGCCACGTAGCCCAGCTTGAAGAAGTCCGCCTTGTCGACCGCCGGGTAGAAGGCGGTCTTCATCGTCTGGTCGGCGACGTCCTTGCTCCAGCGGATGAAGTGGTCCACGGCGCGCTGCGGGCGGTAGCAGTCGAACACCTTCACCACCAGCCCCGACGCCTGCGCCTCGCGCTGCACGCGCGCCAGCGCCTCGGCGGCCGGGCGGGTCAGGATGCATTCCGGCGCCTGATAGCCGTCGATCGGCCGGCCGATGAAGTTGTGCGGGCCGTAGTAGCGCATCTCCTGCACGATGGTCGGATCGACCGCGCGCAGATAGACGAAACCGTCGGGCAGCGGCTCGGCACGCGCCGAGCCGCTGAAACCGAGCACCGCCAGCAGCGCGGCGGCGATCCGTCGGGCGGACACGACAGGACCCTTACTTGGGGGCTTGGGTGGTGCCGATGAGGGCGCCGATGCCGGCGCCGACGAAGCCCAACAGCGGGCTGGTCGGCGGGCCGGCGGCGGCGGCCACCGCCATGCTCGGCACCAGGACCGGCACGATGAAGAAGCCCGCGGCCGCGCCCACCAGCGTGCCGGCGGCGACCGGCAGCAGCTTGGCGACGAACGGCGTCTCCGGCGGCGGCGGCGGGGCCGGCGGCGCGGCGGCGGCTTCGAAGGCCGGCGCCGCGACGGCCAGGGCGACCGCGGCGGCGGCGAGGGTACGGCTCAGGCGCGATGTCATCGTGGGGACCTCCGCACGGGGCGTGGCGTGAGCGCGCATCAGCGCGTGTACAGGTAGCCGGCGCCGCCGACCACAGCGCCGACCGCCGCGCCGGTGTTCCACAGCGCGCCGGTGGTGGTGATCGGGGTGATGCTGAGCGTGCCGGCGGCGAGGCCCGGCCACGCGACGGCGCCGATCACCGCGCCGGTGATGGTCCACAGCGACACCGGCAGGTAGGTGGCGATGGTGCCGGTGATGCTCGGCGGCGGCGCCTGCACCTGCCCCTTGATCGCCGGCGCCGACTGCGGTGCCGACTGGGCCAGGGCCGGAGCGGCGGACAGGGCCAGCGACGCGGCGGCGGCGATGGCGAGAGTGCGTGCCTTCATGGTGCGGTTTCCTTCCTGCCCGATTACGCGTTGGAACCGATGTACTTGAAGTCGATGGTCCGCGCGGCGTCGGTGCGCGGCACGCCCATGAACTTGGCCCAGCCCAGCTCGTGCATGTAGAACTTGGCGCTGTTGATGGTGATCTGCAGCACCTCCAGCGCGCCGGTCGCCACGTAGCTGCCGGTCCAGTAGTAGTCCACGAAGATGTGCGAGACCGACACGATGATGCGGTAGGAGAAGGCCTTCACCGCGGTGACCACCGACAGGTCGGGGGCGGTGCTGCTCGACCCCGTGCCGTTCTCCAGCAGGGCTTCCGACTGCGCCTCGAAGTCCTTCTGCGACATCTGGCCGGACTGGCGCAGCAGCTCCAGGCTCGCCAGGTGGCGGGCGATGGAATCGTCCTTCGCGGTCTTCAGCGACGGGTCCGGCATCGGGATGGTCACCGACGGGTCGGCGCGGCCCTTGAGGCTGGCGTCCACCGCGGCGGCGTAGCCGACCGCCCAGTTGCTCACCCCCTGCGCGAAGGCCGAGCGCTCGCGGCTCTCGTCCAGCTTCGCGGCCATCCAGCCCGACTCCTTCCAGCGCCCGGCGGCCTCGGTCGGCAGGCCGCGGGTCTCCGGCACGAAGTGGAAGCGGGCGTCGATCACGTCGGCGCGGTTGGCGGCGCGGAATCCGGCGGTCAGCAGCACGCCCGGCACCTTCCACCCCTGCTGCGCGGCGAAGGCGCGCGCCTGCGTCCACACCGGGTTGTCGTCCTTGTTCATCACCGTGTGGGTGACGAAGAAGCAGGAACCGTCCCAGCCGGCGCGGAAGCGCACGACGGCGAGCACCAGGTCGGGCCGCGCGCAGCTCGACGCCATGCCCCAGCCGTCGGTCGCGGCCAGCGCGTTGGAGTGCACCTCAAGGACGGCGTCGAGCCGCCCGTCCTTGTCGGCGCGGAACAGGATCAGCGAGCGCAGGTAGCCGTAGGCGCCCAGCGACGGGTCGTTCCAGCCGCTGTCGCCATCGGCGCCGACGACCCAGCGCCCCTCGGGCAGCGGCAGAGTCTTGTTGTCCACCTTCAGCACGCGCTCCACCGCGGTGCCGGGCTTCAGCACGCCCTGGGCGTGGGCGGGACCGGCCAGGGCGAAGCCCGCCAGCAGCAGGGACGCCAGCAGCGCGCCGACCTTGAACCCCGGAATTCTCGTCAGGCCAGCCATCAGAGTCGCGCCTCCGCGCCCACAAATTCGCCGATATAGGTGAAATCGACCAGACGCTCCGCATCGTGCGTGTTCAGCTTGGCGTAATAGTCGTCCCAGTACTGGTCGTTGAGCACGAACCAGACCGAGTCCGTCGCGTTCAGTGTCAGCGCGATGCCCCAGGAGATGTAGGGATTGGCCGTCACCAGATAGGCGATGCCGTAGTCGACGATGGTGCCGATGGAGCGGAACGAGATGTTCTTGCGCACCGAGTTCGACAGCACCGAGGTGTTCGGCTTGTACTCCGGCGCCTCGGTCTTGGCGCGTTCGGCCTGGGCGTCGTAGGTGGCCTTGTCGATGCGGCCCTCGCGGTGCAGGCGGGCCAGTTCGGCCAGCTTCAGGTCGGCGTAGGACGCCGGCTGGCTGGCGGCCTCCGGCAGCGGGCCGGGCGGCTCGGTGACGGTGTTGTGCAGCCCGCGCTCCATCCAGGCGCCGAAGCCCGAGGTCCAGGCGGCGGCGGCCTGCACCGCGCCCTGGCGCACCGGGTCGGTCTTCGTCGCCTCGGCCGACCAGTCCTCCAGCCGGGCCAGCGACGGCGCCGACGGCCCCAGCAGCAGCGCCGGGCTGATGTGGTAGCGGGCGTCGATCAGGTCGTGGCGGTCGCTGACGCGGAAGCCGGCGGTCAGCCAGGTGTCCGGCAGCGTCTGCTTGTTCTTGCGCAGGGTGGCGCGCGCCTGTTCCCACGCGGCCGGGCCGGGCGTGTCGAGGCCGAAGCGCGTCGGCCGCAGGAACTGGCAGGAGGTCTCCCAGCCCGTGCGGTAGCGGTTGATCAGCATCAGCTGGCCCTGTTCGGGCGCGCAGGCCTTGGTGCGGCCCCAGCCGTCGGCGCTGGGCAGCGCGTTGGCGTTGATCTCCAGCATGGCGACGACGCGGTCGTCGCGCGTCATGGTCAGCACCGCCGAGCGGATGGTGCCGAAGGCGCCGACCTCCGGCATGGAGAACTGCTGGGTACCCAGGCCGGCGACCGTCCATTTGCCGGCCGGCAGGGGGATCTGCTTCGCCCCCAGTTCGACGCTGCCGGAAACCGTGTCACCGACGTTCAGCGCCAGCGCCTGCGCGGGCGCCAGCAGCGCGCACGCCGCCACCGCCAGGGCACCCCCGGCCAGCGACCGGACGCGCCGTCCTACGATCTTCATCAAGCCACTCCCAAAGGGGCTAACGACGGCGGGTTCGAGGTACCCACTCTTGCGAAGGGAGCATAGCGGCATTGCGTCGCAGAGCCAACAAATTTGGGAGAAGATGATTGAGTGACTACCATCGAATGTTGCGTACCGGCACCGCTCAAGGTGCCTCCTTCGCCGCCGCGAAGAACGCCTCCATCAGGCTCACCCCCTCGGCGCCGAAGGTGGCGGCGATGTAGTCGGTCACCATGGGCTGGGCGGCGGCCTGGAAGGCGCGGCGCTGCCCGGCGGTCGGCACGTGCACCTGCATGCGCCGCTCCAGCGCCGGCAGGCCGCGGTCGGAGGCCTCGATCCGCCGGGCGGTCGCGCGCCCGGCTTCGATGGCGGCGCGGGCCGCGCGCTCGACCACCGTGCGCTCCTCGGCGCTCAGGCCGGCCAACACCGCCTTGCCGATCACCCAGACGTACGGCGCGTAGGAATGGTTGGTCAGCGTGACGTGGCGCTGCACCTCGTCGTAGCGCCGCGCCACGATCACCGGAACCGAGTTCATCTGGCCGTCGACGATTCCGGCGGCCAGCGCGGTGAACTCGTCGCGCGAGGACACCCGCACCGGCGTGCCGCCCAGCCCCCTGATCATGGTGTCGAGCACCGCGAAGCCGGGGATGGTGCGAATCTTCAGGCCTTTCAGGTCCTCCGGCCCGCGGATCGGCCGCGTCGCGTTGGTCAGCACGAAGAACCCGCCGGCGTCGCCGAAGCCCAGCACGTGCAGGGTGGTGCGCCGGCCGATCTCCTCGGCCAGACGGCGGCCGAACGGCCCGTCGAACACCGCGTAGGCGGCCTCCGGGCTGTCGATGACGAAGGGAATCTGGGCGACGGCGATCGGCGGGTAGACCGGCGCGACGCCGCCCACCGTGACGATGGCCGAGTGGATGACGCCCCTCTCGACCAGCCCGGCCATATCGCGGTTGCCGCCCAGCTGGCCGTCCGGGAAGATCTCCACCGCGAGCGTGCCGCCGGTCGCCGCTTCCACCGCGCGCTTGAAGGCGTCGGCCATGGCGGCGGCGGGGTCGTTGGCCGGGTCCTGGCGCTGGGCGTGCGCCAGGATGATCTGGCGCTCGGCCGCCGCGGCGGGCGCCGCCAGGACGCACAGGGCGAGGGCGGCGAGCAGCGGGCGCAGGACGCGGCGAAGGTCGGTCATGGCGGTCATTTCCGTTGGAAGCGGAAGGCGCCGTCCCAGTCGGACGGCGGCGGTTCGTCGACGCAGCGCCGGCAGCGGGCGAGCAGCAGCGTGCAGAGCGGGTCGCCCGGCCAGCGCGCCGCGAAGGCGGACAGGCGCTCCACCGCCCCGGCCCACTCCCGACCGTGGACCAGCGCGTACGCCGCCTCCCACTCCCGGCAGCGCGCGCGGTCGGCGTCGGACGCGGGGTGCGGGGCGCCGTCCTCCAGCGTGCCGAGCAGCTCGAACAGCGGCACCGGCGCCGACATGCCGTAGGGGACCACCAGGTCCACCGGCCGGTACAGGAAGCGCCCGCGCGTCGCCTCCTCCACGGCGCCGCTGACCAGCAGCTGGGTGCCGTAATGCTTGTTCAGGCTCTCGATGCGCGCCGCCAGGTTCACCGTGGCGCCGAGCGCGGTGTACTGCATGCGGTCGCGCGACCCGACGTTGCCGGCCACCGCCACGCCGGTGTGCAGCCCGAAGCGGGTGACGAAGGGCCGCGCGCCCGGCGCCAGCGCGGCGTTGAACGCGGCCCCGGCATCGCGCGCCGCCAGCATGCCCAGGCAGCCGGCGGCGACATGGTCGGGGTGCGCCGCCGGGGCGTTCCACAGCGCCATGACGGCGTCGCCCATGAACTTGTCGGTGGTGCCGCCGCTGGCGTGCACGGCGCGCGCCATGATCTCGAAGTACTGCGACAGCCGCTCCAGCAGCGCCTCGGGGTCCTGGCCCTCGGCGTGCGCGGCGAAGTTCTCCAGGTCGGTGAACATGACGGTCAGCGGGCGCCGCTCGCCGCCGACGTCGGTGCCGACGCCCGAGGCGACGATGCTCTGCACCAGCGCCTTGGGCACGTAGGCGCCGAAGCTGCGCAGCGCCGTCTTCATGGTCACCATGGCGGCGGCCAGCGAGTCCACCTCGGTGATGCGGGAGCGGATGGCCGGCGTCCCGTCCAGATCCAGGTGGCGGATGCGTTCGGTCTCGGCGATGAGCGCGTGGATCGGCCGGGTCAGCAGGCGCGACAGCCAGATGATGGCGAGCGTGGCCAGCCCGATGAACACCGCGCCGATCGTCAGGATCAGCGCGCTGGCCTGCCGCAGCGGCCCGACGAAGTCGGCCTCGGCGGCGACGGCGCCGATGGTCCAGTTGCGGCCGAAGCTCTCCGGGAACGGCGTGAAGGAGACGAGGTGCAGGGCGCCCTCCGCGCCCAGCGGCGCCTTGAAGCGCCCCCCGGCGCCGCCGTTGCGCAGGCGCACCGCGTCGGCCACCACGCGGTCGGCGACCTCCTCGCCCTTGACCACGCTGACGCCGTCGCCGGTCTGCTGCGCGATCAGCTCGGCCCGCGGGTGGCCGATCAGCCGGCCGTTCTCGTCGAGGATGAAGACCACGCCGGAGCGTCCGACCCGGCGGCTGGCCAGGAACTGCGCCAGGGCGTCGAGCGACAGGTCGGCGCCGACCACGCCCAGCCGCTCGCCGTCGTCGGTGACCAGCTGCTTGGACAGCGTCAGCCCCGGCTGCCCGGTGCCGGAGAAGATGTAGACGCCAGAGTTGACCACCCCGGCGCTGCGCGCCGCGGCGTCGTACCAGGGGCGCTGGCGCGGGTCGTAGCGGACCGGCCCGCGCTCCACCCCCACCACCTCGCCCCATTTGGCGAGGTAGACGTAGCTGTCCCGCGCCTCCCCCGACGAGGCGTCGAGCCGGCGGACGGCGAACCGCGCCGTCTCGGGCGGCGGCCGGCCGTGCGGACCGAACGCGCGAATGCCCGGCGGCAGCCGCGCCGCCTGGAAGAACGCCCCGTCACGCGCGGCGCCGACGTAGATGCTGTAGAGCGCCGGCACCTGATCCAGGATCTCGACCAGCGGGCGCATGGCCTGGGGCTGGCGCAGGTCCTCGCCCTGGGCCTTGCCGTAGGCGACCGTCATATCGACGGCGCGGGCGATCGGGTCGAGCAGCGCCTGGACGGCGGCGACCACGTCCTCGGTCGCGCGGTCCATGGCGCTTTCCGCCATGTCGAAGGCGAGCTGCGAGTTCTGCCGGTACAGGATGCCCACCATGCCGGCGGTCAGCGGCAGCATGACCGCCAGGAACACCACGGCGATGCCGACGCGCAGCCTCATGCTTGGGATGGGGGCTTCGGCACGTGGGGACTCCGGCGTCGGAATGGATGAAAAAGAACAATCGGGCGGATGTTCCGATGAAGACCGTGAAATCAGGATGTCATGAATGAAATTCTTTTCTGGTGCGGTCCAATATTGGCGTTATCTTCTATCGTGATCGGTGTTTCTCTGTCCAACGGCGCATGGCGCCTGCGGCGGGCTGTCGCAGGAACCCGACGGGGTGGATGGCGACCGCACGCTGCGCGCCACGAGGTCTTCGACCACGATCCCTGCGGCATTCCGCCGCCCAAGTGTGCGATAACCTCGCTTGCGGGTGGGCCACGGCCGTCCGCGCAACACCGTCCGGAGACGCCCGACCCCATGCCCGCCGCGCCCCGCCTGCACGCCTCCGCCTGTCCGCACGACTGTCCCTCCACCTGCGCGCTGGAGGTCGAGGTGCTGGACGAGGCCCGCATCGGGCGGGTGCGCGGGGCGGCCGGCAACAGCTACACGGCCGGCGTGATCTGCGCCAAGGTCGCGCGCTACGCCGAGCGCATCCACCACCCCGACCGGCTGACCACGCCGCTGCGCCGCACCGGGCCGAAGGGCTCGGGCCAGTTCGCGCCGATCGCGTGGGACGACGCGCTGGACATCGTCGCCGAGCGCTTCCTGGAGGCCGAGCGGCGCCACGGGGCGGAGACGGTGTGGCCGTACTATTACGCCGGCACCATGGGCCTCGTGCAGCGCGACGGCATCAACCGGCTGCGCCACGTGAAGCGCTATTCCGGCTTTCACGGCACCATCTGCACCACGCCGGCCTGGACCGGCTGGCTGGCCGGCGCCGGGCGGCTGTCCGGCGCCGATCCGCGCGAGATGGCGGTCTCCGACCTCGTGGTGATCTGGGGCACCAACCCGGTGTCCACCCAGGTCAACGTGATGACGCACGCGGTGCGCGCCCGCAAGGAGCGCGGGGCGAAGATCGCCGTGGTCGACGTCTACCGCACGCCGACCATGGAACAGGCCGACATCCCGCTGCTGATCCGGCCGGGCACCGACGGTGCGCTGGCCTGCGCGGTGATGCACGTGCTGTTCCGGGACGGGCTGGCCGACCGCGCCTACCTCGCCGCGCACGCCGACGATCCGGCGGGGCTGGAGGCGCACCTGGCCGACCGCACGCCGGAGTGGGCGGAGGCGATCACCGGCTTGGCCGCCGTGGAGATCGAAGCGTTCGCCCGGCTGGTCGGAACCACCCCGCGCAGCTTCTTCCGCCTCGGCTACGGCTTCACCCGCTCGCGCAACGGGGCGGTGAACATGCACGCGGCGCTGTGCATCCCGGCGGTCAGCGGGGCGTGGCGGCACGAGGGCGGCGGCGCCTTCCACACCAACGGCGCCATCTACCACTGGGACAAGACGCTGATCGAGGGCCTGGACCGCCGCGACCCGGCGGTGCGCACGCTCGACCAGTCGCGCATCGGCGCGGTGCTGGAGGGCGACGCCGACGCGCTGGGCGGCGGGCCGCCGGTCACGGCGCTGCTGGTGCAGAACACCAACCCGGTGACCATCGCCCCCGACCAGACGCGCGTGCGCCGCGGCTTCGCCCGCGACGACCTGTTCGTCTGCGTGCACGAGCAGTTCCTGACCGAGACCGCGCGCATGGCCGACATCGTGCTGCCGGCCACCATGTTCCTGGAGCACGACGACCTCTACCAGGCCGGCGGCAACCAGCACATCCTGTTCGGCCCGAAGATCGTCGAGGCGCCGGGCGCGTGCCGCCCCAACCACGCGGTGGTGCGCGCTCTGGCCGCGCGGCTGGGCGCCGACGACCACCCCGGCTTCCACCTGACCGAGCGGGAGATCATCGACGAGACGCTGCGCCGCTCCGGCTGGGGCTCGCTGGCGGAGCTGGAGGCGGCGCGCTTCCGCGACGTGCAGCCGGACTTCCGCACCGCGCACTTCCTCGACGGCTTCGCGTGGCCGGACGGACGGTTCCGCCTGAAGCCGGACTGGCCGTCGGCGGCGATGCCGGCCTTCCCCGACCATTGGACGGTGACCGAGGAGGCGGACGCGGAGCATCCCTTCCGTCTGGTCACGGCGCCGGCGCGCAATTTCCTGAACAGCAGCTTCACCGAGACGCCGGGCTCGCGCGGCCGCGAGGGGCGGCCGTCGTTGCTGCTGCACCCCGACGACGCGGCCGGGCTCGGCGTGGCGGAGGGCGACCGGGTGGAGGTGGCCAACCCGCGCGGCGCGGTGATCCTGCACGCCCGCCTGTTCGACGGCGTGCGGCGCGGCGTGGTGATCGCCGAGTCCATCTGGCCGAACGGCGCGCACGAGGGCGGACGCGGGATCAACAGCCTGACGGGCGCCGACCCGGTGCCGCCGAACGGCGGCGCCGCGGTGCACGACACCCGGATCCGGATCCGCCGGCTGGGCGCCTAGGCGCGCGCCGCCAGCCCCGCACCGGGAACCGGACCCCGTTGTTCCTCCCGCATCCGTTCGGCCTTGGCGGTTACCCCATCGCCCGGTAGATCTCGGCCAACCCGGAGTCCACCTCCGGTTCGAGCATCATGCCGATGCCGGCCAGGAGCCCCATTTCCTCCTTCTGCACGTGGAAGATCTGCCGCTCCGCCAGCTCCATGCCGAGCGCGTGGACGTCCGTCCATTGCTCGCGGGTGAAGGATCCCGTCTTCAGCGCCTCCGCGATCAGGCGCACGACGTCGTCCGCCAGCGGGGCGATGGCGTCGTGTTCGGATTTGAGGGTCAGGATCATGGCCTGCTCGCCCGTCTCCGCCAGGAGCGGAAACAGGTGATCCTCCTCGAAGGCGAAGTGGGTGGCGGTCTCCTGCGCCAGCACCCCCTTGGCGGCGACCAGGACCGCGCGGACCTTGGGATCGTTCGGATCCGCGGGCTTGGAGGGGCCTTGGCGGCCGAGCAGCGCCTCCAGGCCCTGCACCGCAACCAGGCAGCGCTCGTGATCTTCGTGCAGCAGATGGCCGATCTGTGTGGTGTGCTCGTACATGGGATGCTCCTGAAGCTTCACGGACCGGCGTGCCGGCCGGCGCCGTTAGCGATTTTGGCGACGGTCATACGGCGAACTCCCGGTCCAACTGGTCGATGGTGGCGACCGGCTTTCCGGCCGGGGCGAAGGGGCGGCGGTTGCCGGCCAGGAAGATGCCGAGGCCGAAGCCGTCGTCCTCCAGCGCCGCGCGCATCGCCAGCGCCGGGTCCGCCGTCGGCTCGCGCCCGT